>DASTYH010000106.1:0-9035 GCA_035765075.1 Gemmatimonadales bacterium | reverse complement strand
GCCGGTGATCGAAAACGTGATCACCACCGTCTGCCCGGCATCGCACGTCTCGGGCTTGAGACTGAGCGGCGTCGAGACCGACCCGCCCAGATTCGAGGATGCGGCCGCGGCCGAGAACACCGGCCTCACTCGCGGCGCGACCGCCGGCGCAGCCACGCCCTCGGTGATCACCAGCTCGCCCATCATGTCGCTTTCGCCCGTCGGCGTATCGCCGCAGGCGGCCGTCGCCCCGGCAAGCGCCAGGACGAGATACGGAAGGTGCTTCTGCATACGGGGAGGTCTCCTCTGACCTCGGAGGTGAGCCGGCAGGATCGGCGTGCCGGCGCGCGCTCTTCGACAACCCGGCCATCTCCGCTGGGGAGACCCGTGGCTTTGCGGACCGGCCTCGCGGCCGGGGTGCCCTCGTCGAAAAGGAGAACGGGTGCCTCCCGGATCGATGTCCGGAAGTGGCGCCAGATCCTGCACGGTTGGTGCCCGACCCCGGGCATTCCCAGGCGCTCGTCAGGGGTTCGGGGAAGTACAATCCAGGGGCCTTCTTGGGCACTCGAGGAGCGACAAGAGACCTCCCGGCCGGGAGCGGGATGCGGGCTCACTGTGGCGGGCTGGCCACAAGGGCCCGCTGCGGTCGTCCTCGGCGTGGCGCCCCTTCCCCGGCCGGGCTATCATCTCCGGTTCGTGTCCCCGTACCCCCGACCCGGTGCCCCATGCGATCGCTGCCCCTCCTCCTTCTTCCCCTCCTCCCGGCCGCCCTTCCGGCGCAGTCACTCCCTCCAAGGGAGACCGTCGCCCGCGTCGCGGATTCCCTCGCCCGGGCATTCCTCGCGAACGGTGGGTCCCCCAGTGTGGCGATCGGCCTCGTGCGCGGCCGGGATACGCTCGCACTCGGCGCCTGGGGAAAGGCGGACCTCGAGCACCGGGTGGATGCGCACGAGAGGACGGTGTACCGCATCGGTTCCGTCACCAAGCAGTTCACCGCCGCCGCGGTGATGCAGCTCGTCGAGCAGGAGAAGGTGAAGCTCGACGACTCGATCGCGACGTACATCCCGGGATTGCCCGCCGCCTGGCGCCCCGTCACCCTGCGCCAGCTCCTCAACCACACCTCCGGCATCCCGAGCTACACCGGGACCGGACCGCGCTGGCAGCGGCTCTGGGGAATGGAGATGCCGCCGGAGTCGCTGCTGGCCATGACGGCGCAGGATTCGATGTGGTTTGCCCCAGGCACGAGCTGGCGCTACGACAACACCGGATACGTCCTCCTCGGCATGCTGATCGCAAGGGTATCCGGCCGCGCCTGGGGCGAAGACCTCGAGGAGCGCTTCATCAGGCCTCTGGGGCTCACCCGGACGTACAACTGCACCGCCGAGGCGGTCATTCCCGATCGCGCGCGGGGGTATGAGCGGCGGGGGGAGGGATGGGTGAACGCGCCCTACCTCGCGATGTCGCATCCGTACGCGGCCGGGGCGATGTGCTCCACGGTGGGCGACATGGTCCGCTGGAACCGCGCGCTCCACACCGGTGGGGTCGTTTCCGCCGCATCGTATCGTGCCATGACCACGCCGGAAGGCGCCGCGCTCGAGCGGAAGTACGGCTACGGCCTGGGCCGGGCCACGATCGGCGAGCGGGCGGTGATCGAGCACGGCGGGGGCATCCACGGCTTCATCACCGGCAACGCGTGGGTCCCCGACGCCGAGCTCTCGGTCACGGTGCTCACGAATTCGGGATCGGCGCGCGCGGACGACCTCATGCGGCAGCTCGCGCGCGCGGCACTCGGGATTCCGCTCGAGCAGCCGCCGAAGGTCGTACCGCTCGCCGCCGCCGACCGCGGACGCTACGTGGGCGTCTATGCCCTCGAGCTGCCAGGGGGCGCGCGGGACTTCACGATCGCCGAAGGGCCGGAAGGCCTGACGGCACAGCTCGCGGGCCAGGGGGCGGCTCCGATGCTGCATTACGGGGATCACACCTTCGGAGCCAGCTTCGATCCCTCGCTCCGCCTCATCTTCACCGTCGAGGACGGAAAGGCGACGAAGGTGACGCTGCAGCAGGGCGGTGGCCGCTTCGAGGGGAAGCGGAAGTAGGGAACAGCGAGCCGGTGTCGTTCCCGCTCGTTCGTCACGATGCGGCGCGCGTCGACCGCCCGATCGCCGCGTGGCGCGACAACGTGGGCGCGTCGCTGGCGCTCGATCTCGCGCCCCCGGCGGCGGCGGCGCCGACGCTTCATGTTCTCTGCTGGAATGCCTGGATCGGCCGGGGTGACATCGCGGGACTCATCACCCGCATCCGGGAGGGCGGCTACGCGCGGCTCGGGTTTCCGGCCGGCGCGCCCTTCGTCGCCCTCATTCAGGAAGCGTATCGCTCCGACGACTCGGTGCCGCGCACGTCGAACGGCGCGATGGCGCGGGACTACTCCCGTCGCGGCGGGCACGAGCACGAGATTGCGGCGGCGGCGCGTGCGCTCGGGCTCAACCTGCGCTATGCCCCCTCGATGCGAAATGGAATCGAGCGGAGCGACCGGGGAAACGCGATCCTCGCCTCGCTGCCGCTGGCCGATGCGGTGGCCACCGAGCTTCCCTTCGCACTCCAGCGGCGAGTCATCACGTCGGCCACGATCGCGGTGGGATCGACGGCGCTCCGCCTGCACGCGGCCCACTTCGACCCGCGTGGCGCCACCGCCCGCGACCTCTTCGGCTTTGCGGGGCGCCTCCGGCAGGCGCGCGAGCTGATCAGGATGGTGCACGCCGGCACGGGGATGCCGCATCTCCTCGGCGCCGACCTCAATCTGGCGCGGCAGGAGCGGGAGCCGGCGTTCCGCGCGCTCCGCGAGGCGGGGTTCGTGACCGGGATTCCCGCCCGGCGCACCACCTGGGCGCATACGTATCACCGGCTCCCGCGGCTGCTCCTCGACTGGGTCCTCCTCGCCGGCGGAACCACGGTGCGGCATTTCGAGGTGCGCCGGCTCGATGAGCACCCCCGCGATCAGGGCGCGTACGTCTTCGGGTCGGATCATCATCCGCTGCTCGCACGCCTCGACTTCGATCACTGATTCCGGAGGACGCATGGAGTGGCTGGTGGCCCTGCCGTGGTGGGGAGTGACGTTGATCGGGGTGGGAGCGCTCGCCGTCATCATGGCGATCTCGGCGCTCTTCCTCCCCGACTTTCACGAGCCCGATTTCATCGTGGGCGCCGATCCCGCCGCCGATTCCCCGGAGTTCCTCGATGTCCTCGTCGGGGCGCTCAACGTGCCGGTTCTCCGCGGGGGCACCGCCACCGTGCTCCAGAACGGCGCCGCCTTCTTCCCGGCCATGCTCGACGCCATCCGGCGCGCACGCGACTCCGTGAACTTCCAGTGCTACATCTGGGAGTCGGGCCGGATCAGCGACCAGTTCATCGAGGCGTTCAGCGACGCGGCGAAGCGGGGGGTCGAGGTTCGCATCCTCATCGACGCCTTCGGCGCCATCAAGTTCCGGCACGCGGACCGGGAGCGGCTCCGGGCGGCGGGATGCCGGCTCGAGTTCTTCCGCCCCATCCGCTGGTACAGCCTGGTCCGCGCCTTCCGCCGCTCCCACCAGCGCGCCATCACGATGGACGGCAGGGTGGGCTTCACCGGCGGCGCGGCCATTGCCGACAAATGGGACGGCAACGCCGGCGGCCCGGAGGAATGGCGCGACAGCATGACGATGGTCACCGGCGCGCTGGTGAGCGGCATCCAGACCGCCTTCAGCAACGACTGGGTGTACTGCTGCGGCGAGATCCTCACCGGGCCCCGCTTCTATCCCGCCCCTTCCACCGGCGGCGCCGGCCTCGAGCCGGACATGCGCGAGGCGGAGGCGCCTCCCCCGGGAGATGCCGTCGGCTTTGCCGTGGTGAGCTCACCGTCCGATGCGGAGCAGCCGATCCGGATCTGCCACTGGCTCAGCTTCCGCTCGGCGCGGCGCACGCTCTACATCTCCAACTCGTACTTCATCCCCGACAGGCGGCTCCGGAAGGCCGTGATGGAGCGCGCCCGCGCCGGAGTGGACGTCCGTATTCTGGTGCCGGGAAGCAAGACCGACGCCATTCCGGTGCGGCTCGCGGGACAGACGCACTACGAGGAGCTGATGCGCGCGGGCGTGCGGATCTATGAGTACCAGCCCACGATGATGCACGCCAAGGTGGTGGTGGTGGACGGCGTCTGGTCGGTGGTGGGATCGGCCAACATGGACGAGCGCAGCATGGAGCTCAACGAGGAGAACGTCCTCTCGATCTATGACCCGGGTCTTGCCGGTGCGCTGGAGCAGGGGTTCCACGAGGACTTCGAGCGCTCGATCGAGTTCGAGCTCGCGCGCTGGAGCCGGCGTCCGCTCTACCGCCGGATCCTCGAGCGGCTCTCGCGCGCCGCAATCGAGCAGTACTGAAGCGTCAGCGCCCGGGCACGCCGCCGCCCACATGGGCGTCGAAGAGCCGCGTCACCGCGGCGGCAGGATCGTCACAGAGGCCCTCGTGAATCGGTGAGCTCTGGAGCACGTCGGAGCGCGGTGCAGTCAGCCAGTGGAAGCGCTCGGAGGTGGGGGCGAGCGCCACGGGGCCGGCGGATGCATCCCCCGCCGCCACCGCCTCATAGCTCCTCAGATAGCGCGCAAGCAGCTCGGCATCCACGTCGGGCACCCGCGCGCGGAGGACCGCCGGGTCGGTGATCACCTTGATGCCGAGGAACTCCCGGGTCCGGGCGTGGAGCACGACGCCCACCGCCTGAAACGCGCCGAGATGGACGTGCGGGACGACCCGCAGGACGGCAAAGTCGTAGAGAATCGGCTCGTGGGCGGTCATCGGCGGGCTCCGAGCCGCTTCGGCGCTTCACGCTGCCGTCGCGCCCGCGCCGAGATCGCCTCGGCCACGAACGTCCGCGACGACGCGAGTCGCGCCGCGAGATACTCCAGGTAGCGGGCCCGCGCGCCGGCCGGCTCCGCGGGTGCGAGGAGCTCGTCGGGCACCTGGGCGAGGATCCTGCCGATCGTGCCCGCATCGAGCGCCGCCGTCGCCGCCGCGTCCACCGCCTCGAGGTCTCCGCTCCGGTCGAGGAGCACGTGGTCGCGAATCAGCGGGAACGACGTGCGCATGCGCTCCGCGTCCACCGCGGCCCAGTCGTGGTGGGCATAGAGCGCCGCGCCGTGGTCGATGAGCCAGGGACGCCGCTCCCAGATGAGGAGATTGGGGTTCCGGTGCGTCCGGTCGGGGTTGGTGACGAAGGCGTCGAGCCACACGAGCCGGGTGGCGAACGCCGTGTCGATGAGGTCGCCCGCGGCCCGGACGTCGAAGTTGAAGGCGCCGTCGAGGTAACGGAGCCCCACGTTCACGCCGTGGCTCTGGCGGAGCAGGTCCTGGATCTCGGGGTCCGGCTCGGTGCGCCCGAACGGCTCCGGAACGTCGACCAGGGCGAGCGGGGGGACGGCGAGGCCGAGGGCGTCCGCCACGAGCCCGACGATGAGCTCCGCCACGAGGGCCTTCGGTCCCTGTCCCGCACCGCGGAACTTCACGACATAGAGACCATCGTCGGTCTCGACCACTGCAGGCAGCGAGCCTCCCTCGCGGAGCGGCTGCACGTAGCGTGATGCGCGGACGCGGGCGAGCGCGGGGCTGGCGGCGGGAGCGGGCATAGCACCAAAGATAGAACCGCCGGAGGGTGCCGCCTAAACCGTCCCGGCACCGGCGGCATCGGAGAGGCATCCCCCCAACGGTGGTCGCCATGCGAATCGCGCCGTCGCTCCTCCTCGTGTCCGCGGCACTCCCTTCCGGTGCCCTGGCGCAGCGCCCCCTGTACGACCGCGCGCCCGGCCCTCCCGTGACGATCGGACGCGGCTCCGGTGAGCTGCTGCTCGCTGATCTCGACCGCGACGGCCACCTCGATCTCGTCGCGAAGCACCTCGTCGAACGGCGAATCGGCGTCCACCGGGGAGACGGGTCGGGGGGCTTTGCCACCAACGCCTTTCTCCTCCGACTCCCCTTCGAGCCCGGCGCGCTGACGGCCGCGGATGTGGACGGCGACGGCGCGCTCGACCTCGGCATCGCCAGTCGCGACAGTACCGGGGAGTACGTGCAGCTCTACCGGGGCCGGCCGGACGCCACGTTCGAAACCGTGTCCGCGTTCCGCCTCCGGATCGGCGATCCCGCCGAGACCTGGAAGCCCACGCTCCGCTTCGTCGACCTGAACGGCGATGCGCGGCTCGACCTCGTCGTCTCCAACGGGCGGCGGCGCCGGATCGATGTCCTGCTGGCAGGGGGCGGGACCTTCGAGCCGCCCCGCCGCCTGTCGCTTCCGGGGCCGATGGACCGCCACTTCTTCGAGATCGCCGACGTGGACGGGGACGATCGGATGGATCTCGTCGTCGTGAGTGGCACCGAGGATGGCGCTGCGGGATCGCTCGTCATCTGGCGGGGCGACGGACGCGGCGGATTCGCCCGGTCCGGTCACCCGCTCGCCGTTCCCGCCCAGCCTCGCATCGCGACGGTCGCCGACCTCACCGGGGACGGCCGACCGGACATCGTTCTCGGCCAGGCGGGACCGCGGCTCACGATCCTCACGAACGACGGGGCGGGCACGTTCGGCACCGCCCGCGAGGTCCGGCTCGCGAGCCCCGCGTTCCATGCGATCGTCGCCCGGGTGAACGGGGACGCGCGCCCCGACCTCGTGGTTGCCTGCGGGAGCGGCGTTGCCGTGCTCGTCGGCACCGCCGGCGGCTTGGCGCCGGCCGCGGGCTCGCCATATTCCGCGAACGCCGGCGCCTACCAGCTCACGACCGGCGACCTCAACGAGGACGGCAAGGTGGACATCATCGCTTCCAGCTTCGGGAGTCCCGCGGTCACCGTGCTGCTCGCCCGGTGAGCGATTCCCCGGTGGCAGCGACGCCCCGGCTCTCGCTGCGTCGCTTCGACGCGGGCGACGCGCCCTTCGTGCTGGCGCTCCTCAACGATGCGGCGTTCCTCCGGTTCATCGGGGACCGCGGCGTCCGCTCGCTCGAGGACGCCCACGCCTGGATCGAGGCGGGCCCCAGGGCGAGCTACGAGCGGAACGGCTTCGGCCTCTACGTGGTGGAGACCCGGAACCCGGTCACGACCGTCGGGATGTGCGGGATCCTCAAGCGGGATCAGCTCCCCGATCCCGATCTCGGCTTTGCGTTTGCCGCGGAACACCGCGCGAAGGGGTATGGCGGGGAGGCCGCATCGGCCATCCTCGAGTACGCGAGGGATTCCCTTGGCCTCACCCGCATCGCGGCGATCGTGTCACCCGATAATGCCCCGTCGCTTCGGACCCTCACGAAGCTCGGCTTCGTCTTCGAGCGCATGGTGCGGATGGCCGAAAACGAGCCCGAAATTCTCTATCTCGCCTGCGAGCTCGACGGCCGGGGACGGCAGGGTTAGCCGCGGATTCTGCGGGAGGCTGATCAGGGATGTGACAGGATACGAGCGGCCTGCGTCGCCCACGACGCAACCCGATTGCCGGCCGCCGTGTCGAAGGGAAAACCTCCCGGAGGTCCGATGCTCCCGCGCCTGCTCCTCTCCTCCCTCCTGCTGCACTCCGCGCTCACGGCACCGCTCGAATCCCAGCGCCGGGTGGAGCAGACGATCCGCTCCGACACCCTGCCGCGCGTGTCGGTGACCGTCGAGCCCGCGCTCGGATACCTCGGGCGGCTCGAGCTCGACGTGGGTGGGCGCGCGAGGGCGGAGCAGCATCTCTTCGGCGAGCTCAGGGACGGCCGCCTCATGCGCGCCGTCATCGTGCACTTCGAGCACTTCCTCCCGGACAACGATCATACGTTCGAGTACCCGCGCCTCCGGATGACGCGGCTCGGGAAGCACGAGTTCCTGCACCAGACGTGGCCGCTTCCCGACTGGGAGCTCTTCCGGCTTCCCGAAATGGTGAACTTCCTCGGCCTCAGGGGCATCGCGGCGGGGCACGACTGGATCGTCAGCCGCTACGTGCGTGTCGTCTCCGAAGACCGGAAGCACGAGTTCATCATCTTCTATCTGGAGGCCGGGGCGTCGCTTCCGGTACCGGTGGCGGAGCTGCGTCCCGAGGGGCGGGCGCGGAGCGAGTGGCCCGCCATCGAGCGAGGTCTCATCGCCCGCGCCGCCGCGGCCTTTGAGGTGCGGGACTGACCGCTGTACCTGAACCCGGATCTGCCCGAGATCCTGCTCCTCTCGCGCGAGCTCAGCGGCCCGGTTCCAGCAGCGCCCTGAACCCCGGGAACTCCCGCATGACCTGGAAGTCGGGCTCGGCGTGGATCTGGTGGTGCCGGCCGAGCCCCTCGCCGAGCGCCTGGCGGAGGAGCTCCACCGCCGCGTCGGGCCGCCCCGAGAGGGCTGCGATCCGCGCCTGCCAGTAGTAGGTGTTCCCGAAGCGATACTCCGCGGGGAGCGCAGCGAGACTGTCGCTCCAGCGCGCCGCGTCGTCTAGCCTCCGCTCGCGGGCGGCGATGACCCCCCTGGTCCCGAACCAGGCCATCCCGCGGTCCCCTTCGGCGGCGAGCGAATCCACAAGCGCGCGCGCCTCCGCCAGCCGCCCCGCCTGATAGAACGCACCCGCCAGCGCCCGCCGCCCCTCGATCGACGCGCGCTCCGCGGCGGGCCGCGAGAGATACCACGTCACCGCGCGCTCGGCCGCCGCCAGCGCGCGCTCCGGATATCCATGGGCGCCGAGCTCGCGGCCCGCGAGCAGCGCCATGATGGCGGGGGAATACGGCTCCCACGTCCGCTCCGTGACGGGGAAGGCCAGCCCCTCGTCGAGCCGCTGCTCCAGCTCCTCGAGCCGCCCGAGCGCCGCGAGTGCGCGCACTTCCGCCAGGCGGTACCACCCCTGCCCCGGATCGAGCCGCCGGAGCCGGCGGGCCAGGTCGAGCTCGGCTTCGTGCCGGCCCAGCTGGTGATACGCGCGCGTCGTGAGGTTCAGCAGCTTCGGGGCCCAGCTGCGTCCCCATCCCCGCTCGAGGTCCATGTCGAGCAGCGCGTCGAGCGCTTCCTCCGGCCGATTGAGTGCGATGGCCGTAAACCCCACGGCGTAGTGG
>DASTYH010000105.1:0-6619 GCA_035765075.1 Gemmatimonadales bacterium | reverse complement strand
CATCCTGGCCGTGGTGTCCAAGCTCGTCGCGGGGGGTGAGCTCACGCCGCTGGGGGTCACCGTCACGACCCTCACCGCCTTCGGCTTCGTCGTCGTGGCGCTTGGCGTCGGCCGCTTCGTCATCCCGCCGCTCTTCGGCCTTCTCGAGCGGCTGAGCACCGAGCAGACCGTGGCGATCATGGGCCTCATCGTCGCCTTTCTCGTCGCGGTGCTCGCCGATGCGGTCGGGTCGGCCCTGATCATCGGCGCCTTCACGGCGGGCCTCGTCTTCGCCCCGACACGCCATGCGCATGCCATCGAGCTGGGCGTCGTGCGGCTCGGCCACTTCTTCGTGCCGATCTTCTTCGTCTGGGTCGGCGCCTCGGTGGATGTGCGCACCTTTGCCGATCCGCGCGTGCTGCTGGTGGGCGGCCTGCTGATCGTGGCGGCCATTCTCGGGAAACTCGCGGCGGGCTTCGCTCCGGTCTGGTTCAAGGGGCGCAAGCTGGTGGTGGGCGTGGGGATGATTCCGCGGGGCGAAGTCGGCCTCATCTTCGCGCAGACCGGGCTCACCGCGGGGGTCCTCTCCGCAGGCGACTTCTCGGCGCTCACGCTCATGGTCATCGTGACGACCTTCATCGCGCCGCCCCTGCTCAAGCGGCTCCTCGGGCCCGGACCGGGGCGTCGCACCACCGGGGACGACGCCGACCGGCCGGGGAGTCTCGTGAGCGAGGCGTAGTCCCCGCCACGGGGGCGGCCAGACTGGCGAAGAGGCGGGCGGGCGTGACAACTTGAGTCGTGTCTCGGGACAGGCTGACCGCCCGTCAGCTCGTCCGTCTGTCCGACCGCCGGTCGAGGCCTCATGAACGACCTGTTGAAACAACGAATCCTTCGCGCGCTCGAGACGCTGAGCGACGAGCGCGCCTACCAGGTGCTCGACTACGTCGAGTTCCTCGAGAGCAAGTACGCCGAGCGGCAGCGGCCGACGGGGATCCTCGCCCGGCTCACCGAGACCGTCGAGGACACGATGCGCGCCGGGAAGCTCCCGGTGAAGGCGATCAGCGGGACCATGGGGATCATGGACAGCGCGGCCAAGGTCATGAAGGGCCTGGCGGCGGCGGGCCAGTCGGTGGTGGACGAGGCGGTGAAGGTGGTGGATACCCCGTCGCGTCCCGCCCCCCCGGCGGTGCCCCCGGCGCCGCCGCCCCGACCGCCGATCGAAGGCTCCGGCAGCTGAGCAGTCAAGGCAGGCAGCGCCCGGTTTCGGCCGGGCGCTTCTGCAGTCGGTCGCGGTTCTCTCACCACCTCTCAATGCGGAATGCACATGGCAACGGCCGTCGAGGCAGAGAAGGGCCCGTCGTCGGAAGCACAGTTCATCCGGGGCATCGGGCCCCTCGCCGCCGTGTCGATGGTGGTCGGCGCCATGATCGGGTCGGGCATTTTCATTGTTTCGGCCGACATCGCCCGACAGACCTCGGCGTGGGGCCCGGGCGGCCTGATGCTCGTCTGGGCGCTGACGGGCCTCATGACGGTCACCGGCGCCCTCATGTACGCCGAGCTCGCGGCGATGATGCCGCGCGCCGGCGGGCAATACGTCTTCCTCCGGGAGGGCCTGAGCCCGTGGGTCGGCTTCCTCTACGGATGGACACTCTTCACGGTCATCCAGACCGGAACCATCGCGGCCGTGGCCGTCGCCTTTGCGCGGTTTCTCGGCGTCCTGGTTCCCTCGGTCACGGCGGATGTCTTCCTCTCGCTCGGGCACGTGGCCATGCCCGGGGGTGAGATCGAGCTGGGCCTCAGCAACCAGCGTCTCGTCGCCCTGGCGATGGTGCTGGTCCTCACGGTGGTGAACATGCGCGGCGTGCGGCTCGGCGCCGGCATCCAGACGGTCTTCACCATCGCCAAGGTCGGCGCGCTGATCGCGCTCATCCTGCTCGGTCTCACGGTCTTCCGCCAGCCGGCGATCGCCGCGGCCAACTTCGAGTCGTTCTGGGGCACCGGGAGCTGGGGGCTCGCGATGCTCCC
The DNA here is from genome assembly GCA_035765075.1 of Gemmatimonadales bacterium. Lineage (GTDB taxonomy): Bacteria > Gemmatimonadota > Gemmatimonadetes > Gemmatimonadales > GWC2-71-9 > CAMLLJ01. The sequence continues at coordinate 4,615 of DASTYH010000105.1, read as the reverse complement.
CGCGGTGGGCGCCGCGATGGTGGGGTCGCTCTTCTCGAGCGACGCGTGGAACAACGTCACCTTCACCGCGGCGGAGGTCAGGGACCCCGCGCGGAATCTCCCGCGCGCCCTCGCACTGGGAACCATTCTCGTGTCCTCGCTCTATATCCTCGCCAACCTCGCCTACCTGAGCGTGCTTCCCTATGGCGGGTCGCCCGAGGGGACGACGGTCCTGGAGCGCGGCCTCATGTACGCCGCCGAGGACCGGGTGGGAACCGCGGCGCTGGCGGTGATGCTCGGCTCGGCGGGCGCGGCGGTGATGGCCGTCCTGATCCTGATCTCGACGTTCGGCTGCAACAACGGGTTGATCCTCGCGGGACCGCGCGTGTTCTACGCGATGGCGCGGGACGGGCTCTTCTTTCGCCGCGCCGCCCATCTCCACTCCGAGTGGCGGACGCCCACCTTCGGGCTCGGCGCCCAGGCGGTCTGGGCCATGGTCCTCTGCCTGAGCGGCACCTACGGCCAGCTGCTCGACTACGTCATCATCGCCGCCGTGCTCTTCTACTTCCTCACGGTGCTCGCCCTCTTCCGCCTCCGCGCCACGCGCCCCGACCTCCCGCGGCCCGTCCGCGCGCTCGGCTACCCCGTCGTTCCCGCGCTCTATGCGGCGGGCCTCCTCGGGATCATGGTAGTCCTGCTCGTCGAGAAACCCGAATACACCCAGGCCGGGATGCTGATCGTGGCGCTCGGTATTCCCGTCTATGCGCTCTGGCGCCGGTTCGGCGCGCCCGCCGCCGGGGATTCCGGCCCAACTGCTTGATTTCGGGGTGTTTCCGCTCTAGAATGCGAGATGGCGATTTCACAATCCGGCCCTTCGACGGCCCCCTGCGGGCGCCGGGGGGCCGTCCTGCATCGGAGGCCCACTCCTCGATGAGCCGGATCCGTCCGGCCGCGGGGCTGACGTTCGACGACGTGCTGCTGCTGCCGCGGCACTCGACCGTCCATCCGCGCGACGTCTCGACCGCCACGCGCTTCACCCGCAGGATCCCGCTCAACATCCCGCTCATCTCCGCCGCCATGGACACGGTCACCGAGGCCGACATGGCGATCGCCATGGCGCGTGCCGGCGGCATCGGGGTCATCCACAAGAACATGTCGGTCGAGCGGCAGGCGGCCGAGGTGGACCGGGTGAAGCGGAGCGAGAGCGGGATGATCATGAACCCGATCACGCTCGGACCCGATCGCCCGCTCCGGGAGGCGATGGCGCTGATGCGCCGGTTCCGCATCTCCGGCGTCCCGATCGTGGACGGCGGGGGGAAGCTGGTCGGGATCATCACCAACCGGGACCTCCAGTTCGAGCGGAACCTCGACCAGCCGATCCGCGAGGCGATGACCCGGGAAAAGCTCGTCACGGCACCGGTCGGCACCGATCTCGAGGAGGCCGAGCGGATCCTCGCGCGACACCGGATCGAGAAGCTTCCCGTAGTGGACGAGGCGGGGGTGCTGCGGGGGCTCATCACGGTCAAGGACATCTTCAAGCGCCGGGAGTTCCCCAACGCCAACAAGGACCAGCATGGACGCCTCCGCGTCGCGGCGGCGGTCGGCGGGGCCGCGAGTGACACGGCGCGCGCCCGGGCGCTGATCGGGGCGGGCGTGGACGTCCTCGTGGTGGACTCTGCTCACGGGCACAGCGAGGGCGTGCTCTCCACGGTGGACGCGCTCCGGCAGGCGTTTCCCGATGTCGAGCTGATCGCCGGGAACGTGGCCACCGAGGCGGGCGCGGCGGAGCTCGTCCGGCGCGGGGTGGACGCGGTCAAGGTGGGCATCGGACCGGGCAGCATCTGCACCACGCGCGTCGTGACGGGCGTCGGCGTTCCCCAGGTCACCGCGATCATGGATGCGGTCCGCGGCGCCGGCGAGGTGCCCGTCATCGCCGACGGCGGAATCAAGTACTCCGGCGACGTCGTCAAGGCGCTCGCCGCCGGGGCCTCGAGCGCCATGATGGGCTCGATGCTCGCCGGCACCGAGGAGAGCCCCGGCGAGAGCGTCCTCGCCGAGGGGCGCCGCTTCAAGATGATCCGGGGGATGGGAAGCCTTGCCGCCATGCAGGACGGCTCGGCGGATCGCTACTTCCAGGAAGGGGAGATGGCGCCCGCCAAGCTCGTGCCCGAGGGCATCGAAGGCCGCGTCCCGTACAAGGGCCCCGTGGCCGACGTCCTCTTCCAGATGGTGGGCGGTCTCCGGAGCGGCATGGGATATTGCGGCGTCGCCAGCATCGCCGCGCTCCAGCGCGATACCGAATTCGTGCAGGTCACGTCGGCGGGGCTCCGGGAGTCCCATCCGCACGACGTCACGATCACGCGCGAGGCGCCGAACTACAGCGCCTGACGCCTTTCTCGACAGCCAATTCGTCCCGATCCGCCCGCCGGGGTGCCCGTACCCCGTTGCGGTCGTGCGTGCCTCGCCCAACTCAGGCGGTCCCGGATGCTCCGACATCTCGTGTACGTCCTGCGCCTCGGACTCGCCGCGCTCCTGATCGGCGGAGCGGCGCCGGTTCTGCGAGCCCAGGATTCGGCGCCCGCCCCCGCCGGGGCCGAGGCCGACACGGGAGCGCAGCCGGCGGTGGCGCCGTCGGCGGAGGCCGCGGAGCGCTCCGGATTCATGGCGCGGACCGACCGGGTGGTCGGCGTGATGAACGGGTGGCTCGCCGCGGTCTTCTTCTGGGACGTTCTCTTCTGGGACGACGCCCACACCTTCCCGCTGGTCGTGTTCTGGCTCATCCTGGGGGCCACCTACCTCACGATCCGCATGGGGTTCATCAACCTGCGCGGCTTCCGCCATGCGGTGAACGTCACGCGGGGGCGATACAGCAACCCGGCGGATGCCGGGGAGGTCAGCCATTTCCAGGCGCTCTCCGCCGCCCTCTCGGCCACCGTGGGGCTCGGGAACATCGCGGGCGTGGCCATCGCCGTCTCGATCGGCGGGCCGGGGGCCACCTTCTGGATGATCCTCGCCGGGCTCCTCGGGATGTCGTCGAAGTTCGCCGAGTGCACGCTGGGGCAGAAGTATCGCGAGGTGCGTCCCGACGGGCGCCTCATGGGCGGGGCGATGTACTACCTGTCCAAGGGACTCGCCGAGCTCGACATGCCGAAATTCGGCCGGGTGCTCGCGGTGATCTTCGCGATCCTCTGCATCGGCGGGTCGTTCGGCGGCGGCAACATGTTCCAGGTCAATCAGTCCATGAACGCGCTGCAGGAGATGGTGCCCCTCCTGACGACGTACCCGTGGGTCTACGGGCTCATCATGGTGCTGATCACCGGCATCGTGATCATCGGAGGGATCCGGCGCATCGCCACCGTGGCCGACAAGATCGTGCCGTTCATGTGCGGCCTGTACGTGGTGGCGTCGCTGGTCGTCATCATCGTGAGCCACGAGGCGATCCCCGGCGCCTTCCGCGCGATCATCGACGGCGCGTTCACCCCCGGGGCGGCCTATGGCGGGTTCATCGGGGTCCTGGTCCAGGGATTCCGGCGGGCGGCCTTTTCCAACGAGGCGGGAGCGGGCTCCGCTGCCATCGCGCATTCCGCGGCCCGAACGCCCTATCCGGTCCGCGAGGGCATCGTCGCGCTCCTCGAGCCGTTCATCGATACCGTGGTCGTCTGTACGATGACCGCGCTCGTCATCGTGATCACCGGGGCCTACGCCAATCCGGCGTACGCCCAGCTCATCGCCGACAACCAGGGAGCGGCGCTGACTTCGCGCGCGTTCGGCGAGCACATCACCTGGTTCCCGCTCGTGCTCGGCCTGGCCGTGATGCTCTTCGCCTATTCGACGATGATCAGCTGGTCCTACTACGGGGAGCGCTGCTGGGTGTATCTCTTCGGCGACGGCACGACCCGTGTCTACCAGGTACTCTTCCTCGTCTTCACCTTCCTGGGCTCGATCGTCACGGCGGCCAACGTCCTCGACTTCGGCGACCTGATGATCCTCGGGATGGCGTTCCCGAACCTCGTGGGTGTCCTGCTGCTGAGTGGCAAGGTCCGGCGCGATCTTGATTCGTACTGGACGAAGTACAAGGCGGGCGAATTCCCGGTCTACAGATGAACCGCGCGGCTCATAACCCCTCATCCCGGAGCAACCGTGGCTGAAGTCGTTCACCGCGAGCAGTGGGGCTCGCGCATCGGGCTGATTCTCGCCATGGCCGGCAACGCCGTCGGCCTCGGCAACTTCCTCCGCTTCCCGCGCCAGGCGGTCGAGAACGGCGGCGGGACCTTCATGATCCCCTACTTCGTCGCGCTGATCCTCGTGGGCATCCCGCTCATGTGGATCGAGTGGGGCGTCGGCCGGCACGGCGGCCTCCGCGGGCACGGGTCGACGCCCGGGATGTTCGAGGCGCTCTGGAAGCACCCGGTCGCCAAGTACCTGGGCGTCCTCGGCCTCTTCATGCCGGTCATCGTGCTCATCTACTACTGCTACATCGAGTCGTGGACGCTGGCATGGACCTGGTTCTCCCTCACGGGGGCGACGCAGGGGCTCGATCAGGCGGGGATGCAGGCATTCTTCGGATCCTACGTGAACCTCGACAACGGCACCGTTCACGGGTTCTGGGTTCCGTTCATCTTCTTCTTCCTCACGA
>DASTYH010000104.1:0-4157 GCA_035765075.1 Gemmatimonadales bacterium | reverse complement strand
GGGCGGGCTCTGGGTGGACTACAACCTGATGAGCACGATCCCGGGGCTGCACGTGATCGGCGAGGCCAATTTCTCCGATCACGGCGCCAACCGGCTCGGCGCCTCGGCGCTCATGCAGGGCCTCGCGGACGGGTACTTCGTCATCCCGCTCACGATCGGGGATTACCTCGCGACCGCACGACCGACGCCGGTGGACACGACGCATGCGGCCTTCCGCGATGCCGTCACCGCCGTCACCGGGCGCACGCGACGCCTGCTCGACACGCGGGGCTCGCGAACCGTGGATTCCTTCCACCGGGAGCTGGGGAAGCTCCTCTGGGAGAAGTGCGGGATGGCCCGCAACGCGGCGGGGCTGCGGGAAGCCCTGGAGGAGATTCCGGTGCTGCGCGCCGAATTCTGGCGCAACGTCAACGTGCCGGGGAGCGACGCCGAGCTCAACCAGGCGCTCGAGAAGGGCGGGCGCGTTGCCGACTTCTTCGAGCTCGCCGAGCTGATGTGCCGGGACGCGCTGCACCGCGAGGAGTCGTGCGGGGGCCATTTCCGGGAGGAATACCAGACGGCGGACGGCGAAGCACAGCGCGACGACGCGAATTTCGCCTACGTCGCCGCCTGGGAGTACGCGGGGGAGGGCGCCGAGCCGCGGCTTCACCGGGAGCCGCTCGAGTTCGAGTATGTCCAGCTCGCGCAGCGGAGCTACAAGTAGATGATGAGAGGAGCCCAGCACCCGTGAATCTCACCCTGCACGTCTGGCGGCAGGCGGGTCCGGACACCCCGGGCCGGATGGAGCGGTACGAGGCCCGGGACGTGAGTCCCGACATGTCCTTCCTGGAGATGCTCGACGTGGTGAACGAGCGGCTCCAGGAAGCGGGCGCGATCCCGATCGCCTTCGATCATGACTGCCGCGAGGGCATCTGCGGCTCGTGCAGCCTGATGATCAACGGCGTGGCGCACGGGCCGATGCGAGGCACCGCCACCTGCCAGCTCCACATGCGGAGCTTCCGGGACGGGGACGAGATCGTGGTGGAGCCGTGGCGGGCGCGCGCCTTCCCCGTGATCCGGGACCTCTGCGTCGACCGCTCGGCGCTCGACCGCATCATCGAAGCGGGCGGCTACGTGTCGGTTCGCACCGGCGCGGCGCCGGACGGCAACGCCATCCCGGTACCGAAGGTGGCCGCGGACCACGCCATGGACGCCGCGCAGTGCATCGGCTGCGGCGCCTGCGTGGCCGCGTGTCCCAACGGGTCGGCGTCGCTCTTCACCGCGGCCAAGATCACCCACCTGGGCCTGCTCCCGCAGGGACAGCCGGAGCGCGCGCGCCGCGCGATCCGCATGGTGCGCCAGATGGACGCCGAGGGTTTCGGCGGGTGCACCCTCTATGGCGAGTGCATGGAAGCGTGCCCGAAGGAGATCAGCATCGACACGATCACCCGGATGAATGGCGACTACCTGCGCGCCTCGCTCGGCTCGCAGGGCGGTACCGGGTGAGCGCTGGGCTGTACCGTCGGCTCGCGCGCGCCGCCATCGCGGCCGCGCCGGCCTGCGGGGTCGTCGCGCCGCTCGAGGCGCAGCATCCCACCTTCGCCGCCGGCACCTCCGCCACACTCGTCTACGACCGCGTCGATCCGGTGCCGGGCGGCGGAAGCGCGGACGAGCTCCGTGTGATCCATCCCGTCGCCATGCTCCACGGAACCGCCGCCGGCGGGCGGCTCGGATTCAGCGGCATGCTCAACCTCGAGGGGCTCACCCTCGCCGACGGTCAGCTCGCGCCCGGCGTCGCCGGCGAGGGGTTCGCCGATCGGCGCCATCCGCATACCTGGCTGCACGAGGCCGTCGTCACGCTGCAGCACGACATTCCAGCGGGTCGATCGGGCGGTAGCGTCTCGCTCTCGGCCGGAAAGGGGTTTGCCCCGTTCGGCACCGACGATCCGATGTCCCGCCCGGTGGTCCGGTATCCGGTGAATCACCACCACGCCCAGATCCTGGAGCGCTTCGTCGCCATCGCGGCCGCGCGGGTGGGCCCGGCCGTTCTCGAAGGCGCGCTCTTCAACGGGGATGAGCCGGATGGGCCGGACCAGTGGCCCAACATCGGCCGCTTCGGCGATTCGTGGTCGGCGCGGCTGACGCTGGTCCCGCTCGCGGGGCTCGAGCTGCAGGGCTCGGTCGCGCACATCGCATCGCCGGAGCATCGCGACGGCGGCGGGCTCGACCATGCGAAGTGGAGCCTCTCCGCCCGGTTCGGGCGCGCCGCGGGGGAGCACCGGCTTTACGGGCTCGCGGAGCTCGCGCGCAACGACGAGGGCGATGGCGCCTTCATCTTCCACTCGGCGCTCGCCGAGGCGGCGTGGAACTATCGCCGGCACGCGGTGCACTATCGGATCGAGCGCACCGAGCGGGCGGAGGAGCAGCGGCTTCCCGATCTCTGGCGCACGCCCCGGCCACACCACGACTTCTCCAACCTCGGCGCCACCCGGTGGACGATCCATACCATCGGCTACGCCTTCGACGCGCCGGCGCCGCGATCGCTGGCGCTGGCGCCGATCGTCGAAGTCTCCGTCGGCCGCGTCCGCTCGCTCACGCCGGGCTCCTTCGACCCGGTCCTGTTCTATGGGAGGGAGACCTTCTGGTCGCTCACCGCGGGTGTGCGAATCGGATGGGGGACGCGTCTCCATCGCATGGGGCGCTACGGGGCGGCGGACCTGACACCGGGGCCGATGCGCGACGCCGGTGTGGAGCACATCCATTGAATCGACAGGCGGGAGTCGAGACCGATACATGCGAATGACGAAGACTGGTTTGCTGGCCGTTCTGCTTGCGCTGGCGGCATGTGGCGATTCCTCCGATCCGGGGCCGGTCCCGACGACGATCGCCATGCTGGATGGCGACCAGCAGGATGGGAGCCAGAGCCAGGCGCTGAGCGAGCCGCTTCGGGTGCTCGTCACCGACGAGGCGGGAGCGCCGGTATCCGGGGTCGACGTCGCCTGGACCGTCACCGCGGGCGGAGGCACCATTACGCCGTCGAGCACCACCGACGTCGAGGGGATCGCCGCCGCCACCTTCGTGCTCGGGCCCGCCAACGGGGCGCACACCGCGCAGGCGGCCGTGGCCGGCCTTGCCGGCTCGCCGGTGACCTTCGTCGCCATCGCCGGAGGAATCGTTCCCCCACCGCCCGGGGCGATCACGCTCGAGGCGACCATTCCCGCGCCCGCCGGCGCCGTCTTCATCCACGACATGTTCGTCCGCGACGGGCTCGCCTTCGTCTTTGCGTGGGACGCCGGCGTCATCATCTACGACGTGGGCAACGGCGTGAACGGCGGCTCGCCGTCGAGTCCGCAGGAGGTGGGACGGCTCCTCACGTCGACGTCGGGCCTTCCCTGTGTCTGCGTCCACAACGGCTGGTGGTTCCACAATCCGAACACGAGCGAGAAGAAGTACCTCTTCCTCGGGCAGGAGGGACCCGGCTCCATCGGCACGAGCAGCACGGGCGACATCCACGTGGTGGACGTCTCGAACCTGGCGGCGCCCGTGGAGGTAGCCTCCTACCACCATCCGAATCTTCCCGACGGCACGGGAACGAGCCGCAGCGTCGGCGTGCACAATTTCTGGATGGACGAAGCCAACGAGATCCTCTACGCCGCCTTCTACAACGGCGGCGTCGTGGCACTCGACGTTTCGGGCACGCTGAGCGGCGACCTCTCCAGCCGCGTCATCGCCAGCATCCGGCCCGGGGGCGCGGCGGACACGTATACCTGGGGCGTGCAGCTGGCGGGCGGGTCGCTCTACGCCATCGACATGAAGAGCGGGCTGCACCAGCTGCGCCTCGACGGCTCCACGTTCCAGCACCTGGGCGGCGGCAACAACGTCCCGGAGCGCTACAGCTCCGACCTCTGGGTGCACGGCGGCTTTGCGTATACCGGCACATGGGGCGTGCGGGCCCAGCAGGGCAACGTGATCAAGGTCTGGCGGCTCGACGCGGAGGGGGCGCCGACGCTTGCGAACTCGGTCACCGTCGCGGGGATCGGGACGGTGAGCGACGTCGAGGTGAGCGCCGACGGAGGGTGGCTCCTCGCGACCGGTGAATACGGCTCCAACGCCGGGCTTCACATCTACGACCTCGCCAATCCCGCGAGCCCGGTGTTCGTCGACCGCTACCTCGTGGC
>DASTYH010000103.1:0-8310 GCA_035765075.1 Gemmatimonadales bacterium | reverse complement strand
CCGGCGCCGGCGCGCGCCCCGATCCTCGGCGTTCCGCCGGCCGAGCCCGCCGGCGCCTGAGCGCCGGCGTGGTCGTCACGCCGCTCGCCGTCCGGTCGCCCCTCGGGCTCCGCGCGGCACTCCTGCAGGGTGGGTGGGATGAGTCCCTCGCCGGCACGACGGCGGCGGGAGTGGCCGCCGGCGCTTTCCGCATTACGGGCCTCGACGAGAAATCGCTCGAGGCCCTCGTGCATTTCGGGGGTCGGCTGGGCCTCGATGTCGTGACGGGGCCCGATTGGGCGATCGTGTCGGGAAGTCGCTCGCGGCTCGGCGCACTGGCGCGCCCCTGGTCGGTCCCCGAGCCGCTCGGCGAGCTTGCCCTGCAGCTCGGGCTCGCCATGCCCGCCGAGCCGGCGACGACCTGGCGCACCGCCCGAGGGGTCCTTTCCGTCGACGCGCCCATCCTCGTGGGCATCCTCAACGTCACGCCGGACAGCTTCAGCGACGGCGGTCGCACCATCGATGCGGCGGCCGCCCTCCGGCACGCCGAGCGTCTCCTCTCGGACGGGGCGGGCATCCTCGACGTCGGAGGGGAATCGACACGGCCCGGCCGGACGCACCTCGTTCCCGCCGAGGAAGAGCTCCGACGGGTGCTCCCCGTCGTGCACGCCCTCGCTCGCGATTTTCCCGGTGCGGCGATCTCCGTGGATACGATGAAGTCGGACGTGGCCCGCGCAACGCTCGAGGCCGGTGCGAGCATCATCAATGATGTCACCGGGCTCCGCCACGATCCTGCGCTTGGGCGCGTCGTGGCGGAGGCCGGCGCCGGCCTCGTACTGATGCATTCCCGCGGCGAGCCCCTGGCGATCGCCTCGGCGGAAGGGGCCGATTATGCGGGCGACGTCATCGGCGGGGTGACCCGCGAGCTGCGGAGCGCGATGGAGCGCGCCATGGCCGCCGGCATCCCTCTCGAGTGCCTCGTCATCGACCCCGGCCTCGGCTTCTCCAAGACGGCGGAGCAGAATATGTTCGTCGCCGATCAGCTGGAGGCGTTCCTTGCGCTGGGCCGACCCATTCTCGTCGGCCCCTCCCGCAAGCGCTTCCTCGGCGTGGCCACGGGTCGTCCCGTGGCGGAGCGGGATGTCGCCACCGCCGCCGCCTGCGCCCTCGCCTACGAGCGGGGCGCCCGTCTCTTCCGCGTTCACGACGTCGGTGCCGCGCGCGATGCTCTCGCCGTTGCCCGAGCTTTCGGAGGTCATCCGCCAGCGCCATGAACGACACCATCGCCCGCCGCCCTCCCTTCCTCGCCGCCGTCGCCGTCTTCCTGGTCGTCCTGACCGGCTACGTGCTGACGCTGGCGCCGACCGTGACCTTCTGGGATGCCGGTGAGTTCATCGCCGTCGCCCGGATCCTCGGCATCCCCCACCCGCCGGGGACGCCGCTCTTCGTGCTCATCGCGCACGTATGGGGCTCGCTCGTGCCCTTCGGCGAGTTCGCCTGGCGGACGAACCTGCTGAGCGCGGTACTGAGCGCCGGCGCCGCCGGGTTCTTCTTTCTCGTGGCGCACGAGTCGCTCCGCGCCGCGGCCGCGGGGCTCGAGGAGGCGTCGGCGCGGCTCGTGAGCCTGGGCGGTGCGGCAGCAGCGGCAATCATCGGCGCCTTCACCTTCACCAACTGGCAGAACTCGAACGAGACCGAGGTCTACGGCATCGCGACGTTCACCATCGCCGCGATCTGCTGGCTCTGCCACGTCTGGCGTGCCCGCCGCGGGACCCCGGGTGCCTCGAAGCTGCTCCTCCTCATCGTTTACCTGGGCGGGATCTCGATGGGAAACCACCTGCTGGCGCTCCTCGTGGGGCCGGCGGTGGTGATGTTTCTCTGGGCCACCCTGCGGAGTGACCCGGCGGCGGATCCGGCGCGCCGGCGGGTCGAGTGGGCGGAGCTCGCAGTCGTTGCCGGCGTCTGGGCGCTCCTCATCGGCACGGGGCTCGGCAGCAGCACGCTCACGTTCCTGGGGCTCGCATGCTTTCTCGCGGCGGCTACCTTCGCCGCGATGTCCGGGGCAGGGACCTTCGCGGCGGCGACGCTCTTCATCGCCGCGATCGGCATGACGCCGTACCTCTATCTCTTCCTCCGTGCGGCGCAGGACCCGGTGATCAACGAGGCCGATCCCTCCACGTGGGAGGCGCTCCTCGCCGTGATCCGGCGCGCACAGTATCCGCCCCGGACCCCCTTCGACGATCCGACCGAGCTGAGCGGGCCGGGGAACCCGGGACGCTCGCTCACGCTCATCGGGCTTCAGCTCCAGAACTACATCCTCTACTTCCACTGGCAGTGGGGGCGGATCCTCTCGTCACAGTGGATCGGGAGCATCGTCACCGTCGTCTTCTTCAGCCTCGGGTTCCACGGCGCATGGATGCAGCGCCGGTCGGACCGCGCCGCGTGGTGGCTCCTCTTCACGCTCTTCCTCGTGACCGGTCTCGGCCTCGTTGCGTACATGAACTTCAAGCCCGGCTTCAGCCAGGGCTATGCACGGTATCCCGATTTCGAGGACCATGAAGTCCGCGAGCGCGACTACTTCTTCGTGGTGAGCTTCGTGGTCTGGGGTGTCTGGGCCGGCATGGGGCTCGCCGGTCTCGCGCGGCGAGCGCTCGCCGCGCTGCGGCCGGTGCCGCGCCCCGCCGCCGGGCTCGTCTTCCTCGGCGCGCTGATCCCGGTCGCCCTCAACTGGACGGCTGCGTCGCGCCGGCATGGGCCCGACGCCACGCTCGCCGCCGATTTTGCGTACGACCTCCTCAACACCGCGCCGCCGTACGGCGTGCTCTTCACCTACGGCGACAACGACACCTTCCCGCTCTGGTGGGCGCAGGAGGTCGAGGGAATCCGCCAGGACGTGACGATCGTCTGTCTCGCGCTCGCCAACACCGACTGGTACATCCGCCAGTTGCGCGATAATCCGCTGCGCGACCTCGATCCCGCGCAGCTTCCCGCGATCTGGCGGGACAGCGTCATCGCGAAGCCCACCTGGCCGGTGCACACCCTGACCGACGAGCAGATCGCCGCCACCTTCACCCAGGGGGCGATGCAACAGCTCTGGGAACAGGGTGCGTCCGTCGACTTCGCCGGCTTCACCCGGACGTACCGGCCCGGCGAGATCGGGCAGCCGAGGGACGTCGTCGCCATCCGGGTCCTGCAGCAGAACCTCGGGCGCCGGCCAATCGTCTGGTCGGTCACCGCCGGCCGCTCCTTCGGCGGCCTTGGCGATCGCGCCCTGCAGCGCGGACTCGGCTACGCGCTCCTCCCGGCGCCCCCGGACACGGCTCAGCCGCACATCGTCGGCTCGGTGCTGGGCGCCCTGCCGGTGGATGTGGCGGCAACCGACCAGCTGTCGTGGAACACCTACCGCTACGCCCGGCTGTTCGAGGCGGAGGAGCTTCGCCTCGATGCGACTTCGGAGGGGATGGCCCGGAGCCTGGCCTATCCCTTCACCGTGCTCACCTTCGCATACGAAGCCCTGGGGGATCGCGCGCGGATGCTCCGGAACCTGGAGCGCGCGGCGAAGCTCAATCCCGATCCCCAGCTGGGCGCCATTCTCGACCAGCTCCGGCTCGAGGCTCTGCAGGGAATGCCTGATTCGCCGCCGCCCGGGGCGGTCCCGGATTCCACCGGTCGCTGACCCGGTTTCGGCTACTCCAGGCCCCCAAAGGCGATTAACTTTGGGGGCTATGGCTTTCGGGGGGCTGGAACAGCGGCTCGCGGAGGTGCGACGGGTCGTGGAGGAGCGCCGCGCCGCCGCCGGTCTCTCCCATGCGGTCCGGATCATCGCCGTGACCAAGTCGCACGGGGTCGAGGCCGTCGAGGCGGCGCTCCGGGCCGGGCTCGATGCGGTGGGGGAGAACCGGGTACAGGAAGCGCTGGCCAAGATGGCGCTCGCGCCGCAGGGAGTGGAGTGGCACCTGATCGGAACGCTGCAGCGGAACAAGGCGCGGCAGGCCGTCGGGCACTTCGCCCTCATCCACTCGGTGGACCGGCTCGAGCTCGCCGCCGAGCTGGCGCGCCGGGCGCCCGCGGGATTCCGCCAGGCGGTGCTCGTGCAGGTGAACTGCTCCGACGAGCCGCAGAAGGGCGGCGTGTCCCCCGTCGAGCTGCCGAGGCTGCTCGACGAGCTGCAGGCGCTTCCGGCGCTCGACGTCCGGGGCCTGATGACGATGGCCGCCTTCGACGTGGACGAGGGGACCCAGCGCGGCACCTTTGCACTCCTCCGTTCCCTCCGGGATGCCGCCGAGCTGCGGGGGCACCGCCTCCCCGAGCTTTCGATGGGCATGTCGGGCGACTACCCCGCCGCGGTCAGCGAGGGAGCGACGATGCTCCGGCTCGGCACCGTGCTGTTTGGAGATCGCGCATGAACGACAGCGTCTTCCGCCTGACGCCGCAGGACCTCAGGACACAGCAGTTCGGGCGCGCCCTTCGCGGCTATGATCGCGGGGAAGTGGACGAGATCCTGCGGCGCGCGGCGGACGAGCTCGAGACCCTCCTGCGCACTCAGCTCAAGCTGGATGAGCGGCTTCGCGCCATGCAGGAGCAGCTCCAGAGCTTTCAGGAGCGGGAACGGGCCATGAACGAGGCGCTGGTGGCGGCACAGCAGCTTCGGACCGATAGCCGCACGGCCGCGGAGCGCGACGCCGAGGCGGTGCTCGAGCGGGCCCGCGGCGAAGCGGCGCTCCTCCTCGAGCGGGCGCAGGGCGAGGAGCGCATCGTCCGGGAGCGGACGGCCCAGGCGCACGTGCAGTTCGCCGCGTACGTCGCGGGCCTGCGCGGCATGCTGGAGCGCCAGCTGGCCGAGCTCGCGGGGCTGGAGGCCCAGGTCGAGCGATGACCTTCCCGCAGTGGCCGGAGGGGACGGCGGACGCGCTGGAGCGCTCCCTGCTCGATCGCTGGAAGGAGGAGGATCTCTTCCGGCGCACCCTCGAGCAGAACCGGGCCGGTGCGCCCTTCGTCTTCTACGAGGGGCCGCCGACGGCCAACGGGCGTCCCGGTATCCATCACGTCTTCGCGCGGACGATCAAGGACCTCGTCTGCCGCTTCCGCGCGATGGAGGGGCGCTCCGTCACCCGGATCGCCGGGTGGGACACGCACGGCCTCCCCGTCGAGATCGAGGTCGAGAAGGAGCTCCAGCTCGCCGGCAAGCCGGACATCGAGCGGTTCGGCGTGGCGGAGTTCAATGCGCGGGCGCGCGCGAGCGTCTTCCGCTACCAGGCGGAATGGGAGAACCTCTCCGACCGTATCGGGTACTGGCTCGATTACGCCGATCCGTACATCACGTACGCGCCGGAATACATCGAGACCGTCTGGTGGCTCCTGCGCCGGCTGCATGAACGGGACCTGCTGTACCGGGGGCACCGGGTCCTCCCGTATTGCCCGCGCTGCGGCACGGTCCTGTCGAGCCACGAGCTCGCGCTCGGGTACGCCGAGGTCCGGGACCGCTCGATCTACGTCACCTTCCCGCTCGAGGATGGGAGCGGGCGCGAGCTCGTGGTGTGGACCACCACGCCGTGGACGCTGCCGAGCAACGTCGCTGCGGCGGTGCATCCGGAGCTCGCCTATCGGACGTTCGAGAGCGACCGGCATCCGGGGCGGAAGTTCGTCGCGGCGGAGGCGCGGGAGGGGAAGCTGCTCGAGATCCTCGGCGGGGACGCGCTCCGGAGCTCCGCGCCGTATGCGGGGCGCGAGCTCGCGGGGCTCCGCTACCGTCGGCCGCTCGACGTCGTTCCGCTCCCGGACGACGGCGCGCACGGCGTGGTGATCCCGGGCGCGTTCGTCACGGCGGAGGATGGCTCGGGCATCGTGCACATGGCCCCCGCCTTCGGCGCGGACGACTATGCCGCGGGCCAGGAGCATGGCCTTGCCCTCGTGCGGCCGGTGGCCGGGGACGGCACGTTCCAGGGAACGACGTGGCCCGAGCTCGAGGGGAAGCTGGTCACGGCGGACGAGACCAACGAGCTCATCATCCGCCGGCTCAAGGCGGAGGGACGGCATCTCCGGACGGAGCAGCACGTGCACAGCTATCCGCACTGCTGGCGGTGCGGGAGCAAGCTGATCTACTACGCGCGGGACTCGTGGTTCGTCCGGACCTCGGCCGTGAAGGATCGGATGCTCGAGATCAACCGCGGCGTCGAGTGGCATCCGCCCGAGATCGGCGCAGGACGCTTCGGCGAGTGGCTCGAGAACAACGTGGACTGGGCGCTCTCCCGCGATCGCTACTGGGGCACGCCGCTCCCGGTGTGGGTCTGTGACGCGGACGGGACGCACGTCGAGGTGATCGGCAGTTTTGCGGCGCTTGCCGAGCGATGGGGGCGCGAGCTCCCCGCCGACTTCGACCCGCACAAGCCGTTCATCGACGGGTACACCTGGCGCTGCCGGGTGGGGGCGTGCGGCGGGACGCTGCGCCGGACGCCCGAGGTGATCGACACCTGGTTCGATTCGGGGGCCATGCCGTACGCGCAGTGGCATTACCCCTTCGAGCACGAGGCGGAGTTCCGGTCGCATTTTCCGGCCGACTTCATCTGCGAGGGCGTCGACCAGACGCGCGGGTGGTTCTACTCGCTCCTCGCAATCGCGGTGGCGGCATTCGATGCTCCCGCCTACCGGAACGTAATCGTGAACGAGCTGGTGCTCGATGCCGAGGGGCTCAAGATGTCGAAGAGCCGCGGCAACATCGTGGACCCGTGGGACGTGATCGGCGAATTCGGGGCCGACACCGTCCGGCTCTACCTGCTGGCTTCGAGCCAGGTCTGGCTGCCGAAGCGGTTCGACCGCCGGACGATTCCCGAGGTGGCGGGCGGTTTCTTCAACGCGCTCCGGAACGTCTACGAGTTCTTCCGGCGCTATGCGGGGGACACGCTGCCCGCGAGCCGGGGGGAGCCGACGCTCGCCGACCGCTGGATCCGGAGCCGCCTCGAGGCCACGGTCGCCGCGGTCGGCGCCGCGTGGAGCGGCTACGACGTGACGGCCGGCACCCGGGCGCTCCTCGACTTCGTGACCGACGACGTGGCCAACTGGTACGTGCGGACGAACCGGGCGCGGTTCTGGGCGGTGGACGCCGAGCCCGACCCGGCGGCGGTCCATACGCTGCACGATGTGCTGCTGACGGTGAGCCGGCTGCTCGCCCCGGCGGCGCCGTTTGCCAGCGACTGGCTCCATCGGGCGCTCGCGGGGACCTCGGTGCACCTGGCCGGCTTCCCCGGGTCAGGCATGCGCGACGAGGCGCTCGAAGCGGCGATGGACGCGGTCCGGCGGCTCGCGTCGCTGGCCCGCGCCGCGCGCGAGGACGGGAATCTCCGGGTGCGCCAGCCGCTCGCGCGGATGCAGGTCGCGGTGCCGCCTGCGGTGCGGGGGCCCGCCTTCGATGCGCTCCTCCCGCTGCTCGCCTCCGAGGTGAACGTGCGGGAAGTGGCCATCGTCCGCTCCGACGCCGAGCTCGTGCGCCTCGTGGCCCGGCCCAACTTCCGCTCGCTCGGCAGGCGCTTCGGCAAGCGGACGCCCGAGGTGGCGGCGGCGGTGGCCGCGCTACCGGCCGAGGAACTGCGCCGGCTGGAGCAGGGAGAGTCCGTGTCCGTTCCCCTCGACGGCACCGGGGCCGCGATCGAGCCGGACGATGTCACCGTGGAGCGGCAGGTTACGAGCGACTGGCTCGTCGGCAGTGACGGTCCCTTCGTTGCCGCGCTCGATCCGGCGCTCGACGACGCGCTGCGGGCGGAAGGGCTGGCGCGGGAGATCGTGAATCGCGTCCAGCGGGTCCGGAAGGACGCGGGCTACGAGTTCACGACCCGGATTGCCCTTGCGCTCGACGGGGCGGATGCGGTGTGCGCTGCGGCCAGGACGCATGCGGCGTTCATTCAGGAGGAAACGCTCGCCCGGGACCTCGCGATCGGTTCGCGCGGGGGCCCGGCCGACCGGCAGGAGGAATTTTCGCTCGACGGACTCGCCCTGGTGGTCGGGGTCCGCCGATTTCAGACGACCTGAGGGTTCGAACCTCAACCCAGAGACACGGCATGAACAAGAAGCAGCTTTCGCACCTGGAGAAGCGCCTGCTGGAGGAGCGCGCCCGCGTGATGAAGGAGCTCGGGTATTACGACGAGTCGTTCAACACGTCGCTGCAGGGCGCCGACGGCGACCTCTCTTCCTATTCCTTCCACATGGCCGATCAGGGCACCGATGCGATGGAGCGGGAGAAGCAGTTCCTCTTCGCCTCGCAGGAGGGGCGCTACCTCTGGCACGTGAACGAGGCGCTGCGCCGGCTCTACGCCACGCCCGAGAAGTTCGGCCACTGCC
>DASTYH010000102.1:0-11826 GCA_035765075.1 Gemmatimonadales bacterium | reverse complement strand
GTCGCGAGGACGAAGAAGGGCTGCTCCAGCGAGTGGCGCTTGCCGCCGACGGTCGCCTGGAGCTCCTGCATGGCCTCGAGGAGCGCCGCCTGGGTTTTCGGCGGCGTCCGGTTGATCTCGTCCGCGAGCACGATGTTCGCGAAGATGGGGCCGCGCGTGAACTTGAAGAAGCGCCGCCCGGTGGCGTGGTCCTCCTCCAGGACCTCGGTGCCAAGGATGTCGGTGGGCATGAGGTCCGGGGTGAACTGGATCCGGCGGAAGCTCAGCTGCACCGCCTCCGCCACTGTCCGGATGAGGAGCGTCTTGGCGAGTCCCGGGACGCCCTCGAGGAGCGCGTGGCCGCCGGCGAGGAACGCGGTGAGGAGCTCGCGGACCGTGCCATCCTGCCCCACGATCACCGTGCCGATCTCCGTCCGGAGCGCCGCGAGGCGCGCGAGGAGCGCCTCCACCTCCGCTTCGGTCGCCGGCGCCGTCATTCGCCCGGCCCGCTCATCGCGTCATCGCGTGCACGACGACGTTGACCCCGAACTTCGTGTTGTCCTCGGCCAGGAAGCGCTTGTTGCGGAAATCGTAGTCCCATTCGCAGCCGTAATCCTTGTTGCTGTAGAGGATCCCGATGCGGCCGTCGATCTCCACCGCGCGCAGGTAGTCGTGCACCAGATCGTCGCCCCAGCCGTTCAGCTCGAGGCCGGTGGGTGGCGGGCCGTCGGGGAAGGTGAAGAAGGCCTCGTAGAGGGGGTGGTCGTTCGGGATCCTTCTGAGCGCGGCGGCGCCGAAGATCGCCGCGACCTGCGCCTCGAAGGACCGGGCGAAGAGCCCGTCGATATCGTGGTTGCAGTCGTCGGCGAAGACGAACCCGCCACCCCGCACGAACCGCTCGAAGACGTCCCGCTCACGCCCCGTGAACTCGACGAGCCGATGGCCGGCCATGTAGGCGAACGGCGAATCGAACACCGCCGGACTCTCGAGCGGAACGACCCGCTCGCGCGGTGCCACGTCGACCGTGGTGTACTCGATCAGCGAGTTCAGGAGGTTCGACGGCATCCGCTCGTCCACGTCCCAGTCGCCCGAGACGTACTGGAGGCGCGTGAACGCGAAGTCCGCCCGCCGCCGGCCGAACGCCGCCGCGCGGTCCTCGGCCCCCGGAGCGAGGGGCGCGTCGCTCATGGCCCCCCGATTCGATAGAGGTCGATCCCCTGGAACCCCTCGTCGTCGCCGCTCGTGCGCTCGGTGAGCGCGGCGAGCCACCCCGGCCGAATCGCGATCGCGGAGACCCGGCCGGCGAGCGGGAGCGTGCCGAGGAAGGTCCCGTCGGCGGCAAAGACGTCCAGCTCGGTTGCGGAGCCGCCGCGCGAGGTCGCGATCCAGAGCCGTCCGTCGGCGTCCACCGCCATCCCGCCCATCGGGAAATGCGGCTTCGGCTGCTTCCTGAGCGTACGCCGCATTGCCTCGACGGGGTCGGATCCGGGCGCCTCCGCCGCTCCCACGCTTCGCAGCGACCGGCCGCTCCGGGCCACGATCGACTCGATCTCCGCGTCCGTGCGGAACTGGGGGCGCAGGTCCCGGCCGAAGCTGCGGAGCCTCCTGCCGCTGCGGTCGAAGACCGTGACGCGATAGGTCTGCGGCGAGGCGGCGACCACCGTCCCGCCGGGGCCGCCAGCGAGCGCGACGAACGGGTTCGGCCCCGGCATCCCGTCGGTCCGCACCCGGAGCGTACTGTCGCGCGCGAGCACGGCAAAGAGAGGAGCAGCCTTCCCGGACGCGAGATCGATCTCCCCGACGACCGGGCCTTCGGCGGTGGGCCTGAAGTCGAGCCACGCGAGGCGAAGGCGACCGCCGCTCACGCCGAACAGCTGCAGCGTGGGACCGGGCGTGACCGCCGAACCGGCAAAGCGGTGCCGCCCATCGAAGCGACTCACCCGGCGCGTGCCGATGTCGGCGACGAGGAGCTCGTCACCCGCCGCAAGAAGCCCTGTGGGAAAGCGGAACTCTCCCGGGCCACTCCCCTCGCGCCCGATCCGACGGACCCCGCCGCTCCGCGTGCCGATCGTCACGACCTGTTTCACATCCGAATCGATCAGAACCAGCGTCGAGTCATCGGCCCACGTGACCGCAGCCGCGTCGAACTCGAGGATGCGCAGCTCCGCGGGCGGCGCTGCCGGCAGGAGCCGGGGAAGGGTCCGCTGCGCGGTCGCGGCGGAGGGGACGAGCGTCAGCAGCCCGAGCAGGGCACTGATCCGTAGCGTGGTCATCGGGCCTCCCTGCAGGGTGGACAATCCGGTCCGTCCTGCAGGGATGCGCACCGCGGCCCGACGGTCGCCGCGTCAGATCGCGTCCGACAGCGAGGTAAAAGTGAAATCCCGGATCCGCATCGGTGGAATCAGGTTTCCCCGGATCCGTTCCGGCCGGCCGAGCGCGTCCACGTTATTGAGCATGATCACGGGCGACTCGTTGAACCGGAAGTTCTTGACGGCGTGCCGGATCCGGCCGTCCTCGATGTAGAAGGTCCCGTCCCGCGTGAGCCCGGTATAGAGCAGCGTCTGCGGATCCACGGTCCGGATGTACCAGGTGCGGGTGACGAGAATGCCGCGGCGCGTTCCCCGGATCAGGTCCTCGAGCGACTCGTTCCCGCCGGCCATGATGATGTTGGCGGGCCCGGGGAGGGGGGCCTTCCCCTGCTTCTCCGCCCAGTAGCGGTCGTACGAGAGGTTCTTCACGATGCCGTTTTCGATCCACATCGTCCGTTCGCGCGGCTGGCCCTCCCCCGTCCAGGGGGAGGCCGGGACCTCGGGATGGGCCGGGTCCGAGTGGATCGTCACGCGCTCGTCCATCAGCTTCTGGCCGAGTCGGGTCCCGCCGCCGGGGGCGGCGAGCCAGCTCCGGCCCTCATCCGCGCTCCGCGCGTCGAAGCGCATCATGTTCTGGATCAGCTCGACCGAGGCCTCGGGCTCGAGCACGACGGTGTACTTGCCCGGCTCGATGGCGCGCGGGCTCCGGCTCGCCACCGCCTTCTCGAGCGCGATTGCGCTCGCCGCCCTCGCGTCGAAACGGGTGATGTCGTTGACGTCACGCGTCACGTAGCCCGATCCCGTCCCGTCGTCGGTGCGCACGGTGAGCGAGAAATCGGCGCCGGTGGCGCGATGGTACGCGAACAGCCCCTTCGAGTTGAGCATCGCCGAGAAGCCCGCCCGGTCGTTGAGGAATCCGGCCGCGGTGCACGCTCGCTCCCGTGCCGGAAGGATCCCCGCCGCCGCGACATCGGCACGGTATTCCGGCGTGATCGACGCCGTGGACTCGAAATACGCGGCGGACGGCGTGTAGCGCTGCGGGCCGAGCACGGGAACGTGCTCCGGATTCTCCGGCGTGAGGCGCGCGAGCTCCTCCGCGCGCCGGACGGCGCGCTCGATCGCCGCATCGTCGAGCTCGTTGACGGACGAGCTCCCCGAGCGCTTGCCGAAGCTCGATGCCACGCTGAGCGAGAGGTTCCGCGCTTCGCCGGCGGTCGTGACCGTGTTGCGGGCAAAGCGGATGTTGCCGCCGGCATTGCCGCCGAGCCGCACCGTGCACTCGTCCGCCCGGGAGAACCGGAGCGCCTTTTCCAGGACCGCGCGGGCCTGACGTTCGTCGAGTGTCATGTCAGATCTTCCTCGCGGTGTTGATCACGTTGACCCCCGTGAAGTGCGCCGTGGACGACCCGTGCGAAACGGCGCTCGACTGGCTCGGCTCGCCCTTCCCGTCGCTGAACGAGCCGCCGAGGCGGTAATCGCGCCGGTCGCAGATGGCGGCGCAGGAGTTCCAGAACTCCTGGGTGTTCGACTGGTACGCCACGTCGCGGAGCATGCCCGCGATCTTCCCGTTCCGGATCTCGTAGAACAGCTTGCCGCTGAACTGGAAGTTGTAGCGCTGCTGGTCGATCGAGTACGAGCTGTCGCCCACGATGTAGATCCCCTTCTCGACGCCGGCGATCATCTGTTCCGGCGTGAGGGGCTTCGTCCCCGGCTGGAGCGAGACGTTCGGCATCCGCTGGAACTGGATCTCGCTCCAGCTGTCGGCATAGCAGCACCCGTCCGATGCGTTCTGCCCCACGACGTGGGCCTGGTCGCGGATCTTCTGGTAGTCCACCAGGACGCCGTTCCGCACCAGCATCCACTCCTTGGTGGGAACGCCCTCGTCGTCCCAGCCGGCGGCGCCGAGCGAGTGCGGCTGCGTGCGGTCGGCCACGAAGTTCACGATGGGGGAGCCGTACTGGAACGTCCCGCTCCGCCACTTGTCGAGCGTCGCGAAGCTCGTTCCCGCGTAGTTCGCCTCGTAGCCGAGCACCCGGTCGAGCTCGAGCGGGTGGCCTACCGATTCGTGGATGGTGAGCCAGAGGTGCGAGGGGTCGAGCACGAGATCGTACTTCCCGGCCGTGACGGAGCTGGCCGCCAGCTTCTCGCGCGCCTGCTCCGGCGCGATGCGGGCGTCCTCGACCATGTCGTAGTACGAGCCGTAGTTGAGCGCGGCGGGGCCGGGATGCTTGCCGGCCGGACGGCCCGACAGGTACTCCCAGCCCATGCCCATCGGCGCCGAGAGCGCGCCACGCGTCTCGAACTTCCCGGTGCTCCGATCCACCACCGTGACGCCGAAGCCGGCGCCGACCCGGTGGATGTCCTGGTCCACGTAGCTCCCGTCGGTGGAGGCGAAGTACTTCTGCTCGTTGACGAAGCGGAGGTTGGCGTTGATGAAGTTCGCCCCGGCGCCGAGGGCCGCCGAGGACACCGCGCCGAGGAGGTCCGCCTTCTCCGCGATCGGTACCTCGAAGGCGCTCTTCTCGATCGGCGTGCGCCAGGCCACCTCGCCGAATCCGCGCTGCGGAGCGAGGCGGACCGGCTCGGTCTGCAGCCGGGAGTTCGCCCGGGCGATCGCCACGGCCTTCCGGGCCGCCGCGGCGAGCCCGTCCGTCGTCACGTCGTTCGTGGCCGCAAAGCCCCAGGTGCCGTTCGCGATCACGCGCACCCCGGCGCCGTACGACTCCGAGTTCGAGACCCCCTGGATCTTCCCGTCCCGCGAGAAGATCCCCTCGTTGAGGTAGCGGCCGATGCGGACATCCGCGTAACTGGCCCCGCCGCTCCGCGCCGCGCCGAGGGCGGCATCCGCCAGCGCCTTCCGGTCCGAGGCGGGAATCGGCGTGAGCGCGCCCTGCAGCCGACCGACCGGGAGCACGAGCGCTCCTGCCGCGAGGCCGCCGTACTGGAGAAAATCTCGACGTTCCACTGAGATGCTCCCGCTGGTGGGATTCTAGAATGGGGATTTGCAGCGATGTGACACGCCTGCGCGCTGAAACGTAGCGCCGGCAGGTCGACGTCCGCCATACGGACCGGCGGTCGGAAATGTTGCGCGCTATCCGCGCGCGGTGCGCCGCACCTCGTCGGGCTCCCGGTCGTGGCGCAACCCGATGAACCTCGGCTCCCGGGGGAGGCCGGCCGGCGTCCACCCCGCAAATCCCACCTGCGCCACGAGCGCGGGAGAGACCCACTGGATCCGCCCGTTTCCCGGCACGGCACCGCCAAAGGGGGAGGTGCGGCGGCGCAGGCGCGCGAGCGTCGGCGCGATCGCCAGCAGCGAGGCGGGGTCGTAGGCGGCGCTCACGCGTCCCGCATACCGGAGCCGTCCCTCCTCGTAGTACCCGATCAGGAGGTCCGCCGGCGCGTGCCGATCCGCCGGCTCGGCGTAGCCGCCGATGACGAACTCCTGGGCTTCCCGGCAGTCGAAGGAGAGCCAGTCTCCATTCCGTCCCCCGACGTACCGTCCCAGGAGCCGCTTGGCGATCGTGCCGCCCATCCCGTGCGCTCCCCGGGTCGACGCGGTTCCGGCCGCCGCCGCGCCCGTGCGCATCGGCACGAGCTGCACGCCCTCGCCGTAACTCACCGCATCACGGAGCACCGCCCTCCGGTCGACGAGCGGCAGTGACGTGAGGAGGGCTCCTTCGAAGTAGAGGCAATCGAAGAGCTCGATCCCATGCCCGGTGATCACTCCATCGAGGATGGCATCCCCGCGCGACGCCGACTCGAGATGAGCCACCAGCCCGGAATGCCGCCGCTCGAGCGGCGTTCCGCGGGCATCGCGGAGCCGGATCCCCGCCGGAGAGGCCCAGACCAGGCAGCGGACGCCTTCGAGACGCGGCTCCCAGATCCACTCGCCGGCGAGCGGGCGCGGCTCGGAGCGGGATGCGTGCATCGGCTCGATCCACTCGGGCTTCCGGGACCAGAGCCCGAGCGGGCGCTCCCGGGGGAATTGCGGATGGCTCATCGAGGGTGTCCCGAACGTTCCGCCGGCGCGTGGCTTATCCACCAGCAGCGCTGCTTTTCCACGCGCTCGACCAGGTTTTCCACGGGTTCTCAACAGAACTTGTTGAAATACAACGAGTTAGGAGTGAGATAGGTACGGATTCGGGGCGGGCGGCGCAAGAGGGCCCGGGGTCGGGCGGAGGGAAAGACGAAGGTCCGGGATCGGTGCTTTCGATCCCGGACCTTGCGGGTCCGGCAGTGATGCCGACCGCTGGAGTTACATGTTGCTGCCGCTCGGGATCGCGGCGCAGGCCACGATGCGGTCTCCGTCGTTCTCGTCCGCGACGATGATGTGATTGCCGTCCATGAGACTGGTCATGCTCAGGTCGACGTGGCTGTCGCTCGACTCACCATTGCCGGCGACATCGTCGAGGTTCTTGACTTCAGGACCCGGGGCCGCGCAGGTACCCGAGTGGATCCGGATGTCGTGCTGCGCTGCCGCATCGGTGTTCGCGGGTGCGTTCAGCGTCACGGCGACCCGGACATGGCCACCGCCCACATCGGTGAAGACGGCGTTGCCGGTGAACCCGGAGCCGTTCTGCGCTTCGAGTGCCACCGTGTGGGTCATCTTCCCCGTGCCGCCGGCCTGGTAGCCCACCGTCGTGTCGGCGGGACGATTCGCCGCAAGCGTATCGGCAGCCGGCGCCTGGGCGACGGCGCCCGCGGGCTGCCCGACGGGTACGGTGTCGGTCGCCACAGCGGGGGTCCCCGTCGTGTCGACCTGACTGCTGGAGCAGGCCGCCATGCCGATGACGAACGGCAGGGCAAAGAGGCCACGGAGCGCGATTCTATCGGTCATGACAGTTCCTCGTCTTACAGGGGTCCGGAGGGGCCGAATGCCCATAACGCAAGGATACAGTCTACCCTTCGGAGGCGTTCGGGACGGTGTGCCGGGTCACGCCACAAAAGGTCACGACCTGACGGACCGCGGGGATGGCTCTGGCGCACATTCGGGGAGGAAACGGAAGGGGGGCGGCTCTCGGCCGCCCCCCAATCGATGCATCGAATCGTGCCCGGGTCAGTTCAGCACGCCGCCACTTGCCGGAAGCTTCGCGGGCCCCAGCACGCGGGCCAGGCTCTCCACCACCGGCGAACCGGCGCTCCCCGCTGCCAGGCGCGAGGCGATCCGGGCCTGCAGCACGCCATACTGCCGGGCACTCGCCGAGTCCCGGAAGCGAATCGTGCCCTCGGATACCTCGTACCCCCCTTCCTGCCCGACCAGTATACCGAGCACGGCGTCGATGTCGGAGAGGAGCGCGTCCGCGGTGCGGGCGCCGGCATTCGACTCCGGGGCGGTGGCCTTCTCACGGTACTTCCGCACCAGCCCGCTCGCGCCAGCCACCGCGAGCCGCGTCGACGAAATCGTTCCCGCCGCCAGGCGGGAGGTGGCGAACAGACCGGCAAAGCCCGACGCGCGGAGACGGCTCTCGAGCTCGACCTGCGGATCGTAGGTGTCGGCCACGATCGCCGAGCTCCCCGCCATCAGGTCGGCCGACTTGAGGGACGGGGCGCGGGGCACGACCGGTGCCGCGGTATCCCGTGCAGGCGTTTCGGGAACCTCCACCGGCTCGGCCGCACGGTTGCCACGGAATGCCACCGAGGGCTCGATCGGGGTGGGGGCCGGACGCGGCTCCTGGGGCGTGGCGGCGAGCGAGGTGGAGGCCACCGCAAGGTGGGATTCCGGCTCGGTCGCGGGCTCGCCTGAGCCCCGGGCAACGAGGGCACCGCCCGCCGCGGCGAGCAGCAGGATACCCGCCGCAATGGCGGCGATCCTCGGATTCAGGTTCACCTTGAAGTGCCGGCGCGGGGGCCGGATATCGATCAGCGGCTCGTCCTGGGGCTCGACCGCGGAAAGCGGAGACTTCTCCGCGATCGCCACGAGCGCCTCGATGTGCCGCGGCGTCGTCGGCTGCGGCGACACCTGCTCGAGCAGCGGCCCGATCGGAAGCGGCGCGATCGCGTCGGCCGCAGGCTTCGGCTCCAGCGGGGCCAGTTCGATGAACTGCAGCTCCCGCGACTTCGGGATCCAGAGGGCCGGGGCCGGCTCCACGGGCGTCCGGGCAGGGGGCGCGCTCGCCGCCGGGGGCTCGACCGCAGCCTTCGGCGCTGCCGGAGCCACATCAGCCACTGGCGCCGGCTTTGGCGCTGCGACGGGGGTCGGCGCCGCCGCAGCGGGCACGACCGGTGCAGGCACCGGGGCCGGCTTCGGCGGCGCGAATGGACTCGGCACCGGCGCGGGGGCCGGCGCGGGCGCCGTCACCGGGACTGCCGCGGTCGGCGGAGTGACCGGCCGCTCCCTGGCGATCTTGTAGTGCGGGTGGAAGTCGATCGGAAGCCACTTGTTCGACGCGGCGTGCCAGATCCGCGCATTGGGGCCGATCACCCCGTTCTGAATTCCCTTCGCCAGCTCGTCGATGTTGCGAAAGAGGGCTTCTTCACCCGGGGTGAGCTCGATTCGATACATGGGCGGCGCTCTGTGTTGGGCGGCTGTACGACTTCGCGACTGTAAAGCCGCGCGACAGTGGAAGCATTTCCGCCGCCAATAGCGGAATTTTCGTGCCCCGCCCGTCGACCCCGATTCGGCGTGCGGCCTTTTCCTTCAAGCGCTTGTGACGCGGAGTCTTGGCGGCGACGCCCCGGATTCCCGCTTCGAGCCCCGACTGCAAGAACCCGCGCGATTGCTCTCCGAGTCTCGCAGAACACGGGGCGGCGGCAGCGAGCGAGGCCCGGGGGAGGCGCCACTGGACGCCACGCCATCCGGTGCGGATACTTCCGGTGCCCACTTCACATTCCCCGGAGAAGCGCATGGCGACGATCTCCCACAACCCCGTCCTGCGACGGGGCGGGTTCGACGAGGCCGCCGCGGCCGGAGCGACGATGACGCTCGGCGGCACGGTGGCGAAGACCTTCCTCCTGCTGGGCATCGCGGCGGCGGGGATGGTGTATGTCTGGGCGGGCATGCCCGGCATCGGGTTGTCGGAGCGGCTGGTCTACCCGATCCTGACCGGAAGCTTCGTCTTCGGCGTGGTGCTCCTCATCGGCACGTCCAAGAACCCGGAGTACGCCTCGATCACCGGGCCGATCTACGCGGCGGTCCAGGGACTGGCACTCGGCGTGGTCACCCTGATCTTCGAGGCGAAGTACCCAGGCCTTCCGAAGCAGGCGGCGCTCCTGACGGCGGCCACGCTGCTGGTCATGCTCGTGGCGTATCGTGCGGGGTGGATTCGCGCCACCGAGCGCTTCACGACGATCGTGGTCTCCTGCACGGCCGCGGTCTTCGTCTTCTACATCATCGCCTTTACACTCTCGCTCTTCGGCGTCCTCATCCCCTTCCTGCACGAAGGGGGCGTCATCGGCATCGGATTCAGCCTCTTCGTGGTGGGGCTCGCGGCGCTCAACCTGATTCTCGACTTCGACACGATCGAACAGGGCATCGGCCGCGCCCCCGCCGCGCTCGAGTGGTTCGCCGCGTTCGGGCTCGTGGTGACGCTGATCTGGCTGTACTTCGAGATTCTGCGGTTGCTGGGGAAGTTGCGGAGGTAGGTTTAGGGACGGAAGGACGGAAGGACGGAAGGACGGAAGGAAGGACGGAAGGAAGGACGGAAGGAAGGACGGAAGGACGGAAGGACGAAGGACGGAAAGACGGAAGGACGGAAGGACGGAATGGTGGCGGAGAAACGGCGGCCCTCCCGGAGCGAGGAGCGCTCAACTCCCAATCCTTCCGTCCTTCCGTCTTTCCGTCCTAGATCACTTCCTCTCGATCTCCAGCGTATAATCCGCCGCCAGCGCCGCGATCGCGCCCAGTGCCACCCACACCGGCATGAGGGCGACTCCGACGACGCCGATGGTGAGCGGAATCTCGATCAGGGTCCGGCCCTCGTCGTTCTTCACCTTGATCCGCCGCACGTTGCCTTCCCGGACGAGCTCCTTGACCCGCTGGACCAGCCCTTCGCCGGAGACCCGGTGCTCTTCGGTGTGCGTGCTCATTCATCACCTCCAGGTAAACGGTTCGCGGCTGGCGGGAGGGGGAGCGCACGCCTTATCTTGCGCCCCGAGTTCGTCCCATTCTCACTGCTGGAGCAGTATCGCATGAAGGCAACCGACATCCGCCGCGGGCACGTCATCCTCTTCGAGGGAAAGCCCTGCCGCGTCATGGACTTCACCCACCGGACGCCGGGGAATCTCCGCGCCTTCGTGCAGGTCCGGCTCCGCGACCTCATGGCGGGCAACACCTTCGACCATCGCTTCAGTGCCACCGACTTCGTGGAGACCGCGCGACTCGACACGAAGGAGCTGCAGGTCCTCTACCGCGACGGCAACGGCCTCCACGTCATGGACGCCGAGACCTATGACCAGTATACCCTCGACGACGAGACCATCGGGGACGCCGGGCCGTGGCTCGAGCCGGAGATGCGCTTTCAGGCCGACTGGCTCGGGGGCCGGCCGATCGCGATCGAGCTGCCGAACGTGATCGAGCTGGACATCGTCGAGACCGCACCCGCCATGCGGGGCGCCACCAAGAACGCGAGCTCGAAGCCGGCGCGACTCAGCAACGGCGTGACCATCCAGGTTCCCGAGTTTCTCGGGGAAGGGGAGCGCGTGCGAGTGGACCCGCGCAGCGGCTCCTATCTGGAACGAGCGAAGTAGGTCAGAACCCGAAGATCTTCTTCACCGTCTCGCCGATCTTCCCGCCGAAGTCCTCGATCGCATCCCAGAGGGACCCGTGGTGCTCGTCGCAGACCCGGGTCGGCTCGGTGCCGCGCCGGAACCACTCGCGGTAGGTGATCGGACAGTATTCATTGGCCAGCTCACCGGTCTGGCCGTCGATCGTCCGCGCCACCACTCCCTCCGGCGGCACCCACCCCTGCCCGGATGCGTCCGGCAGGCCGGTCCGATAGAACTCCGCCCACGCGGGGGCGGCGAGCCGCCCCCCTGAGGCGCCTCCGCCCAGCGGGCGGGGGACATCGTACCCGAACCAGACCCCCGCCACGATCTCCGGCGTGAAGCCGACGAACCAGACGTCGTTCCCCTCGTTCGTCGTTCCCGTCTTTCCGGCGACGACGCCGCGCACGCCGAGCCGCCGGATCTCGAACGCCGTCCCGTTGTCCACCACCGATTGCAGCATGGAGGCCATCTGGAACGCCTCCACCGGGTCGAGGACCGCCTCGGTGCTGATGGAGTCCGCCTGCCAGATCACCTGGCCGCGCGGTGTCTCGATGCGCGTGAGCAGGTGGGGCGAGACCCGTCGTCCGCCGTTGGCGAAGATGGCGTAGGACCGGACCAGCTCGAGCGGCGTCACCTCGGAGGAGCCGAGTGCGAGCGACGGCACGTCCGCGAGCGGGCTCGTGATCCCCGCCCGGCGCGCCATGGCGATGACCTGATCCCGACCGACGCGCTCGGAGAGGCGCACCGTCGCCGAATTGGCGGAGAGGAGAAGCGCGCGGCGCATCGTCACCGGTCCGGCGTAGTTGTCGGCGTCGTTGGCGGGCTCCCAGATCTC
>DASTYH010000101.1:0-6104 GCA_035765075.1 Gemmatimonadales bacterium | reverse complement strand
GTACGGGCGTCTGGCTGGCGGAGCGCGACGATGCGACCGCTCCAGTCGCTACGACGCCCGAGCCGCCCGCCGCTGCGCCCGCGGCCGGTGGCAGCATCGCGATTCCCGCCGCCACGCGCGCCGTGACCACGACGTACGATGCGGCCATCGGCGACCTCGAGGAGGTGCTGGATGCGGGCCGCGCACGGCTCGATCCCGAAACCGTCCGCGTGATCGAGGCCAACCTCGCGACCATCGATTCGGCCATCTCCGATGCGCGCCGCGCGATCGCGAGCGATCCGGCCAATGCCTATCTGAACACCCATCTGACGCGGACCATGCAACAGAAACTCGACCTTCTTCGGCGGGCGGCGATGCTCGCCACATCCCGGAGCTGAGAGGACACCGTGCTACTCGCCACACTCACCGCGCTTGCGCTGGTCGGCATGCAAAGCGCCGACACCACGTTCCCGGTATCGCGCGGCGACCGGCTCGAAGTGGACAACCACCAGGGGAGCATCACGGTTCGCGCCTGGAACCGGAACGAGGTGCAGATCCGCGGCACCGGCGGCCGTTTCGAGGTGGATCATGACGGCGGCGAGGTCACCGTGGACGCCGACATGGAACACGGCCCGCCGAACCTCCGGCTCGAGATCATGATCCCGGCCTGGATGCCGGTGGAGCTGACCGGCGTCAATACGCACATGACGGTCGGTGGTACCCGCGCGGCTGTGGCGGTGACCACGGTCAACGGCAACATCACGGTCGAGGGGGGCGAGGGAAACATCGAGCTGGACACCACCCAGGGCACGATCACGGTGACCGGGACATCGGGCCGGCTGGAGGCGGTCTCCGTCAATCAGGGGATCACGATCACGGGCGCGAGCGGGCCCGTCTCTGCCGAGAGCGTGAACGGCGGGATCGTTCTCCGGAGCATCGCGTCATCGGACGTGGAGGCGGAGACGGTGAACGGCGGGGTGACATTCTCCGGCCCGATCCGCGACGGCGGGCATTACGAGCTCCGCACGCATAACGGCAACCTGACCGTCGGCGTGCAGGACGGCGCCAATGTCACCGTGTCCGTCACGACCTTCCATGGGGACCTGACCGCCGATTTCCCGGTCACGGTCCGGGGAGCTCGCGAGGATGGCGAGTTCTCCTTCACCCTCGGCTCCGGCAGTGCCCAGCTCGACCTGGACTCGTTCCAGGGCCAGATCCGGCTCGTTCGCCCCGACGCGATCCGTTCACGCTAACTCGAGTGGAGACCACCATGCTGCTCCTCAGTGCCATCATCGCCGCGGCGGCGATCCAGGGAACGACGCAGGACGACTTCAAGTGGAGCGGCCGCCTCGCGGCCGGCAAGACGATCGAGATTCGCGGTATCAACGGCACCATCGCCGCGCGGGGAACGGGCGGCGGCGAGGTGCGGGTCTCCGCCTCGAAGCACGCCCGCCGGAGCGACGTGGCCTCGGTGGAGATCCGGGTCGAGGAACACGCCGACGGCGTCACCATCTGTGCCGTGTACCCGCAGGATCGCGACCAGACCGGCTGCCAGGAGCGGAGCCGGAGCCGGCGGAACGGGGATTCCCACGAGAACAACGACGTGAACGTGGACTTCACCGTCGAGGTTCCGGCGGGCGTCGAGTTCGCAGGCCGGAGCGTGAACGGCGATGTGTCCGCCAGCGGACTCGCCGCCGATGCCCGGATCTCGACGGTCAATGGCGATGTGGAGGTGGCGACCCGCGGTCTCGCCGAGGCCAGCACGGTGAACGGCAATGTCACCGCGTCGATGGGCCGCGCCGACTGGACGGGCACCATGGAGTTCCACACCGTCAACGGTACCATCACGGTCTCGCTCCCCGCCGATGCGGATACCGAGGTCAGGGCGAGCACGGTGAACGGCGACATCTCCACCGACTTCCCGCTCACCGTCCAGGGCCGCTTCGGACCGCGGCGGATGCAGGGCACCATCGGCCGCGGCGGCCGCTCCCTCTCCCTCGAGACCGTGAACGGGAGCATCGAGATCGACCGGAGCAGCTGAACCGACCGACCGGGGCCGCGTTGAAACCCCGGCAGAACGACCAACGTTCTGCCGGGTAGCGGCATCGAATCGGTGGTCGGCCGGTTCGACCCCTACCCCGGAGACTTCGTGCGGACCCTTGTCCTGCTAGGATTTCTTGGTGTGCTCCCCGGCCTTCGGGCCGAGGCCCAGACGATCGGCGATGCAGCGAAGGAATTCCGGGCCATCCGGATCCCCGCCGCATCGCCGATCGACATTGATGGCCACCTCACGGAAGGCGCCTGGAGCACCGCAGTCTGGCGGTCGGACTTCCTGCAGAAGGTCCCCATCGAGGGCGGCACGCCGACCGGCAGCACCGAGGTGGCCTTCCTGTACGACGAGGAAGCGCTGTACGTCGGAGCGCGGATGCGGAGCGCCCGCCCCGATGCCATTCCTACGACGGTGGCGCGACGCGACGAATTCACCAACGCGGAGCACTTCATCGTCGCGCTGGACACCTACCGGGACCGGCGCACCGCCTACGTCTTTTCCCTCTCTTCCGGGGGCGTCCGGGGCGATTACTACAATCCGGAGGATGCCGAGGACTCCCGCGAGACGGCGTGGGATCCCGTCTGGACCGGCGCCGTCGACGTCGACTCCGCGGGCTGGACGGCGGAGATGCGGATTCCCTTCTCCCAGCTCCGCTTTGCCTCGGCCGGGAACCAGGTCTGGGGCGTCCAGATCAACCGGTGGATGCCCCACGCCAGCGAGGACGTCTACTGGATCGTCATTCCCGCCCGTGAGACCGGGTGGGCCTCCCGATTCGGTGCGCTGACCGGCATCACGGGCATCCGGGCGCCGCGCCGGGTCGAGGTGACACCCTATGTCGCCGGCAACGCCACCTTCGCCCCCGCCGAGCCGGGGGATCCCTTCAATGATGGCAGCCGGGCCTCCGCCCGCGTCGGGGCCGACCTCAAGATGGGGCTCGGTCCCAATCTCACGCTCGACGCGACGGTCAATCCCGACTTCGGCCAGGTGGAGGCCGACCCCGCCGAGGTGAATCTCTCGGCGTTCGAGACGTTCTTCAGCGAGCGACGGCCCTTCTTCACCGAGGGAAACCAGCTCCTGGTCGGGGACGGGGCGAACTTCTACTACTCGCGCCGCATCGGCCAGTCGCCCCGGGGATCCGCGGAGGGGACATTCGTCGACCGGCCCTCCAACACCACGATCCTGGGAGCTGCCAAGCTCACCGGGCGCCTCCGGTCCGGACTCTCCGTCGGCGCGCTGGCCGCGTTCACCGGCGCCGAGCACGCCCGCACCTTCACGCCGGGCGAAGGATTCGGCGAGACGCCCATCGAGCCGTTCACCGCCTTCGGGATCGGCCGGGTTCAGCAGGAATTCGGACCGAATGCGTCCACGGCGGGCCTCTCCCTCACCGCCGTCCGCCGGGACTTCGCCGACGGCTCATCGCTGCCGGATCTGCTCCCCCGCACGGCCATCACGGGGGGCGGAGACGTGAATTTCCGGACGCCGGGTGGCGCCTATCAGTTCTCCGCTGCGTTCGGTCTCAGCCATCTCACCGGGGACCCCGACGCCATCCTCACGGTCCAGCAGCATCCCGCGCACTTCATGCAGCGCCCCGACGCGACGGAGTTCACGCTCGACCCGACGCGCACGTCGCTGACCGGGTGGGCCGCGGGCCTCGGCGCCGAGAAGAACGCGGGACGGCACTGGCTCTGGGAAATCGACCTGAGCGCGGAATCTCCCGGATTCGACCTCAACGATGCCGGCCGGCTCGGCAGCGCGAACGACGTGAGCGTGGACGCGAGCCTCGTCTATCGAGACACCGAACCGGGCCGGCTCTTCCGCCGTCGCTCGCACAATCTCTACGCGGGGCGCTCCTGGAACTTCGGCGGCATCACCACGGGTACCGCCTCGTCGCTGGGGAACAACTTCCAGCTCCACAACTTCTGGCAGCTCTTCCTGGGAGGCTTCATCGAGGCGCGCGGGTTGAGCGACGACCTCACGCGCGGGGGGCCGCTGATGGGGACGGGTTTCGGCCACGGCTTCGACTTCAGCCTTCGCGGGAATGAAGGCGCACCGATCAACTGGCGAATCGGGCTCGGCTACTTCAACGACGAGTTCGGCGGCTGGCGCGTCTCGACCTTCGGGAGCATCTCGGCGCGCCCCGCCCCACGGTGGCGGGTGAGCATCGATCCGCGGTGGACCCGCTCGGTGGATTCGCGGCAGTACCTCACGGCGCTCGCCGGCGGCTCTGCGGCGACCTTCGGGACGCGGTATGTCTTCGCCTTCGTCGAGCGGAATACGCTCTCGGCGCAGGTGCGCCTCAACTATGCCTTCACGCCGGACCTGACGCTCGAGCTCTACGCCGAGCCCTTCGCGGCGAGCGGCCGTTTCCGGGATTTCGGCGAGCTGCCCGCGGCGAGGAGCCGCGAGCTCCGGACCTACGGAACCGACGGGACCACGATCACCCGGGACGATGCGGGGTACACGGTCACCGCGGACGGGCAGACCTTCACCCTCCCCGATCGCGACTTCAACATCCTCTCCTTCAGGAGCAACGTCGTGCTTCGGTGGGAATGGCTGCGCGGCAGCACGCTCTTCGTGGTCTGGCAGCAGGACCGCTCCGGCGATGCCACCCGGTCGGTGGGCCCGGGATCGCTTTTCGACACCTTCGATGCGGAGGGCCAGAACTTCCTTGCACTCAAGCTGACGTACTGGCTAGCCGCCAATTGATGAACCGATCGGCTACGGCCCAGCTCAATCGGTCGCCGGCTCGAGGGAGATCTCGATCGACGCGGGACCGGCGCCGTCGGGGCCGATGGCGAAGCGCCACGGCGCGGCCGTGACGCGCAGGATCTCGAGGATCCGGGGACCGACGCGGAGCTCGTAGTCTCCCGGCGGAATCCCGAGGATGTAGAACGCTCCATCCGAGAACGTCGTCACCCGGCGTTGCGTGCCGCTGCGCAGCTCCGTGAGCTCCAGCGTGGCGCCCGCCACTCCCTGCATCGCCCCGCCGAAAGCACGTGTCACCCGTCCCTCCAGCACCGCCCCCACGCTCAGCGGGATATCCACGACGGTGAACCGGTTCGGGGCGGGCAGCACCGCCGTCGCGTCGCCCGTCGTGACCCAGAGCGGTGATTCGAAGCTCATCGAATCCGGCACGACGACGACCGGCTCGAAGGGAACGATATCCCAGACGCGGTATGCTCCGGTCGAATCACTGAGCGCGCTTCCCGTCCCCACCTGTACGCGCACGTTGGAGAGCCCTTCCTCCCCCGCATCCCTGGCTCCGTTCCCGTTGACGTCGAGATACACCATCCCCGCCACGCCTGAGCGCTGGAGCGATGGCCCGGCGTCGAAGGTGATCCCGGTGCTCCGATCGTAGAGCACCGATCCCTGCACGTACTGGGTCACGGCGGCGGGAGTGCGGGACTGGGCGGATACGGTCGTGAAGGTGCGCACGGCGTCGAACGCCGAGGCGAGCGTGAGGGTGAAGGCCGGCCCCCCACTCCCGCGCACCCAGTTGACGCCTGCCTCGATCCTGAGCGAGCGGGCGATCGGCCGCGCGACGCTGAATGACGCGAGCCGTGGCGTCGCGAAATTCTCCGCCTCGGCGCTGGCGCGGATCCACGAATTGCGAAGGAGCGGACCAACCCGCCCGCTCGGGATCAGGAAGAGCGTGACTCCACCGTAGGTGCGCGAGACCGCGGCGGCACCGCTCACGGCTTCGCGCTCATGCCGCGCATAGGGCTGGAGCCGCAATCCCCCGACCTGCGCCGAGAGCGCGCCGTGCAGCCGGGAGGAGGTGGCGTTCTCCCGGGTGGCGAACTCGGCGGTGGCATCGACGTAAATGTGGTCATGCCGGGTGTCCGGCCGGACGAAGGCGGCAAGCCGGAGCTGGGAGCGGCGATCGAGCGGGTTGGCGAGTGAGGCCTCGACATCGTCGTCAAAGCGGGTGAAGTCCGCGCCGAGGCGGAGATTGAGCGTCGGCTCGTAGGCGACGCCGGCCCGGACCAGCGCGTTGGCCACGGCCTCCGCCTGGACGGTCCACGCCCAGGTCAGGCTCCCCATCGCCGAGACGTAGGGATGAGCGAGGTCGGCG
>DASTYH010000100.1:0-4963 GCA_035765075.1 Gemmatimonadales bacterium | reverse complement strand
GAGGTCGGGCCGGTGAAGCTCTACCGCGGCGGCCACGTCGTTGCCGTCCCGGACCACGTCCACGACCGTATGATCCGGCTCCAGCATCGCCCGGAGGCCCTCGGTCATGAGGGCGTGATCATCCACGAGGAGCAGGGTGGGTGGCGTACTCATCGTCCGGACTCCCCCGGCGCCCATGCCGAAATGGTGGTGCCGGCCCCCGGCGCCGAGCGGATCGAGAGCCGGCCCTGTGCGAGTCGCATGCGCTCCCGGAGGCTCGTGAGGCCGAGACCGCCCGCGCTCGATGCGGATCCCGGATCGAAACCGTTCCCCCCGTCGGCGATCTCGAGGAGCACGCCCCCCGCCTCGGGCATGAGCCGCACCACCGCGCCGTCGGCGCGCGCGTGCCGCATCACGTTGCGCAGCGATTCCTGGGCGATCCGGAAGAGCGGCGTTCTCGCCTGCTCCGGGACATCGGCGGGCGCCACCGAGGTCTCGACCCGCACCGGGAGCCCCTGATCGGTGAACTCGGCCGCGAGCTGCTCGAGCGCGGCGGGGAGCCCGAGGTGCTCGAGCGTGGAGGGATGCATCCGGTGGGCGATCCGCCGGATCTCGCCCGCGAGCTCGTGGAGCTCCTCGTGCAGTCCCATGAGGCGGATCGGTCCCGCGTGGGCATCGCCGCGCGCGAGCTCCTCGAGCTCGCCGCCGAGCAGTGCCACGCGCTGGATCAGGTCATCGTGCAGCTCGCGCGCCACCCAGGCCCGCTCCTCTTCCTGCGCCAGGAGAAGACGGCCGGCAAACGCGCGCGTGGTGGCGACGAACCGCCGCTGCTGGATGATCATGGATGCCACGAACGCCCCGATCAGGATGAGCGCCACCAGCGTGGCCGCGAGAAAGATCCACCAGACCTGGATGGCGTCCTGGGGGGCGCCGTCCATCATGAGGCGAGTCGGGCCGCGGGCGCATGGCGTCGCCGTTCGGCCAGACCGTCATCGGTGGGGCCGGCCAGGAACATCGCACGCACGAAGAGAAAATTGGCGATGGTCACCACGAGCATGTTGACGTTGTACATCCAGCCCACCGACCGACCCGCGTACCGGAGCAGCTCGTGGGCAACCGGATTCACGATGGCGGCAAAGGCGAACTGCAGCACGATTCCCGTGCACACCCAGAACCACGGATACCGTGTGATCGGTGCCGTGATCGTCTGTGCCCTGGCGATGAGGGTATACGCGCCGATGGCTACGAGGAGGAGCCCCTCCAGCGTCTTCACATAGCGGGGGAAGGCGTCGAACGACTCGACCGTGAACGTAAGGCCGGCCCAGACGAGCAGGAAGAGAGGAATCGTGAGCAGCACCGTGTTCCGCGTGGTCTCCCGCTTCTGCCACCTGGCAAGGATGAAGAGGAAGAGGACGGCCTGCACCGGAAGGAAGACGTGGATCAGCCAGAGGTTCGTGCCGCGAGTGCGGAACCAGGCCATGGATACGGACTGGACGAAGAGCAGCACCGAGTAGAGGCCCAACGCCTGGAGCGGACGCGACCGGACGCGGAGCCCGACCGCGAAGAGCGCCGGCAGCAGAGCGCAGGCGAAGACGACATAGGTGATGATAGGAAGCGTCATTCGGCGGTGAGGGAATTGGGCGCGCAATGCGGCGGGCAGGGCAGCAGTTCTTCCGCGATGGTCCCGTCCCAGAGGTCCTGTGCCTGCGCGTCCACCCCGACCAGGACGATCGTGTCGCGGCCTTCCGGGTGACGGGCATTGTAGTAGCGGACGCCGACGCAGCCGGGCTGCGCCAGGATCTTGTCGAGCACGTCACGATCCATGTATCCACCGAGCGCAGCACCCTGGGCGCGGCCGCGCTGCCACGCCCCAAGGTAGGCCTTGGCCTGCTCGCGCGAGATTTCGTGCCGGCCGGGACCGTTCGCCATGGGGACCGTCCTTGAGAAGGGAGGAGTGTCCGAGACGATACTCCGGCGTCCGCGGCCCCGGAAGCGGAATCACGCCGCCGGCGGTCGGTGGGTCATGGCGCGGCCTTCGCGGCGAAGCACCCGAAGGACCTGGTCCCGCACGTCCCCCACGGTTCGGGCGCAGAGGAACTGCAGCTGGGGAATCTCGATGCCGAACAGCTCCTCGAGCGCCTCCCGATAGCGCTCCACCCCACCCTGCCCCCAGCGCACGTCCCGATACAGGTGCGTGTCTGCCGTGAGGCTGCTGTAGTGCCACGTCCCCGTGAAGGCGACGATGAGGCTCTTGCAGAAGATCTCCACGTCCGACGCATCGTAGTCCCGGCGCGTCGTGGTCGACAACTGCTCGATCAGGTCCTGAATCTCACGTCGAACGGTGGACGCCACGCGCCCCTCCTCGGTACGACCTCTTCGTGCTGCAGGGATCCGAGCGGCCACGATAACATCCGGCGCCGTTTCTGTCGCCTAGGACTTTCCCTAGTCAGAAATTTGACACCGCCTGCGAGGGGATTCGTTCCCCCTCGAAACGCCTCCCGTCGCTTTCGAGGCCGGTTCCCCCCTACCTTTCCGCCCTTCCCCCCTGTTGGGGACCTGATTTCCCGGACTGGACGTGCATGAAGCTGGTCTATTACCACGACGCCCTGGGCAATTTCGGGGACGACCTCAATCCCTGGCTCTGGAACCGGCTCCTCCCGGACTTCTTCGATGGGCGGGAGGATGTGCTCTTCCTGGGGATCGGCACGATCCTCCGGCAGGAGATCCCCGCCGACCCGATCAAGCTGGTTTTCGGATCCGGCGTGGGCTACGGGGTACCCCCGACGATCGACGAGCGGTGGCGCTTCTACTGCGTGCGCGGGCCGCTGACGGCCGAGCGGCTCGGCATCTCGCCTGACCTGGCCATCACCGACAGCGCGGCGCTCGTGGCGCGCGTGTTCGATGCCACCCGGTATCGCCGGCGGGGCGTAGCGTTCATGCCCCACCATGCGAGCGTTCCCCTCTTCGACTGGGCGGGACTCTGCCGGCGGATCGGGATCCGCTTTCTCGACCCGGCCGCGGGAGTGGACCGGCTTCTCCGGGCCATCGCGTCCTCGGAGCTCCTGATCGCCGAGGCGATGCATGCGGCCATCGTGGCCGACGCACTGCGCGTGCCCTGGGTGCCCGCCGTCATGTACGACCACATCAACGACTTCAAGTGGACCGACTGGTGCCGATCGCTCGAGCTGGACTACGCCCCAGTGACGATCTCGTCGGTGTATGACAATTCCCGCCGCCGGGCGGGACGGCGCCTGCAGGCATACCTCCGCCGGGTGCGACGGACGGGATCCCTGACCCGGCAGGGGATCGCCCCGGTCCAGGAGGAGAGTCCGCGCGAGGCGCGGGCACAGGCCGCCGCGGAGCTCGAGGCGCTCGCACGTGACGAGTCTCGCCGCCGATTGAGCACGGACCGGATGCTCGCCCTGCGCGTCGGTCAGCTCGCCGATGCGCTCGACCGGGTGCGCGCAGACTGGAAGCGCTGAACGCTGGTTGCTGGTCGCTGGTCACGGGTCGCTGGTCACGGGCCACCAACGACCTGGCCACCGACCATTTGCCCCCTCAATGACCGCCCAGCGACCGGCCTCCCGCGACCCGTAACCAGCGACCCGCGACCACCTCAGAGCCGCGCGGCCACGAGCCGGACGGGTATGCCGCCGGTGGTCGTTTCGAGGAGCGACTCGAAGGGGAGCCCGGTCTGCCGCTCGAGGTCCCGATGGGGCGAAAGGAGGGCCACGGTCCACCCGGCCAGCGAGCGGCGGGCAATGTTGCCGAGTTGCGCGTAGAGGTCGCGCAGCCGGAGCCGTTCGCCGAGGCGCAGTCCGTACGGTGGATTGGTGAGGAGAAGGCCTGGCGCTCCGGGCGGCTGGGCCCCGGAGAGACTCGCCACATCCAGGGCAAGATCGGCGAGCACCCCCGCCCGCTCGGCGTTCGCCCTTGCCGCCTTGACGGCCCCCGCATCCCGGTCGGATCCCACGATCGGTACGCCCGCCACCGACCGCGACTCCGCTGCCACGGCATTGCGGAGCGAGGCCCACGCTTCGGCATCGAATTCCCGCCACCGCTCGAACGCGAACCCGCGGAAAGATCCGGGAGCGATGTTCCGCGCGAGGAGCGCGCCCTCGATGGGGATGGTGCCGGAGCCGCAGAAGGGGTCGAAGAGGGGGCACGATCCGTCCCACTCGAGGCGAAGGAGGAGGGCGGCCGCGAGGGTTTCCCTGAGCGGCGCCTTCCCCGTGGCCAGACGATAGCCGCGGCGATGGAGCAGCGCGCCGGAGCTGTCGATGCTCACGGTGCACTCGTCGCGGACGATGCGGACGACGATCAGCTGCCCCTCTCCGCCCTCCTCCCCGTCACCCTCCCCCGATCGCCCCGCATCCCGGAGCGGCCCGGCGGCCTCCTGCGCCACCCGGAGGAGGCGTTCGGCCACGGCCCCCTGATGATAGAGGCGCGACTTCCGGCTGGTGACCCGGAAGTCGACTGCATCTCCCGCGGAGAGATACTCCGACCACGGAATGCGCCGCGCATGCCGCTCGAGCTCCGGGAAGCCGCGCGCGTGAAAGGAAGCGAGCCGCACCAGGATCCGGGACGCCGTACGCAGGCGCAGGTTGGCCGCCTGAAGCAGCCGGGCATCGGCGGTGAACGGAACGCCGCCGGGCTCCGTGGGGCCGGGAGACGCGCCGAGCGTCACCAGCTCGCGCGCGGTGAGGGATTCGACGCCCGGATGGGTGACGGCGTAGCAGTCCATCGCTCTCCCGGCCGCGTCCGTCAGCGGCGTATGGCAACGGCGATTCCATCCGGTCCGGCCCCGGTGGCGAAGCGCCTGATCTCCTTCCCGGTCGCGAGGTCCACCATCGCCGCCTGACTCGTGCCCTGCAGGGCAACGAAGGCGTAGGCGCCGTCCGGAGTGATCACCGACCCGACCGGCCCCTCGCTTTCCCCTCTCTCGTCGCTGAAGTCGACGACGGCGCGCTCGCGCCGGAGTACC
>DASTYH010000099.1:0-18926 GCA_035765075.1 Gemmatimonadales bacterium | reverse complement strand
AGCATCGTCCCCATGGCGCCGTCCACCACGTGGACGCGGCCGTCGGCGAGCAGGTCAGTGAGCGTCGGCATGGCCCGGTCCCCCCGTCACCGCTCGTATCCGAGATTCGGCGCGAGCCAGCGCTCGGCCTCCGCCACCGTCCATCCCTTCCGCAGGGCGTAGTCCTCCACCTGGTCCCTCCCGATCTTCCCGACGCCGAAGTAGCGCGATTCGGGCCGCCAGAAGTAGTACCCGCTCACCGAGGCCCCGGGGGTCATGGCGCAGCTCTCGGTGAGCTCCATCCCGACCGCCTCCGCCCCGAGCAGCGCGAAGATCGTCCGCTTCTCGGTGTGGTCGGGACACGCCGGGTAGCCCGGCGCGGGACGGATGCCCTGGTACGCTTCGCGGATGAGCTCGGCGTTCTCCAGCCGCTCGTCCGGTGCGTATCCCCACAGCTCGCTGCGAACCCGCTCGTGGAGCCGCTCCGCGAACGCCTCGGCGAGCCGGTCGGCGAGGGATTCGGCGAGGATGGCGGAGTAATCGTCGTGCGCCGCCTTGAAGCCGGCGATCAGGTCGGCGAGCCCCGCGCCTGCGGTCACCGCAAAGAGCCCGACATAGTCCCTTGCTCCGCTCCCTGCCGGCGCGACGAAATCGGCGAGAGCGTAGTTCGACCGGCCCTCCGCCTTGGCCATCTGCTGCCGCAGGGTATGGATGGTCGCGATGACACCACCCCCGTCGTCCAGGAGCTCGATGTCGTCCCCGACGGCCTGCGCGCGGTGGAACGCGACCACGCCCCGGGCGCGGAGCTGTCGCTGATCGACGATCCGCCGGAGCATCCGCTCCGCATCGGCAAAGAGGGACGACGCGGCGGCTCCGACCTCGGGATCGGTGAGGATGGCGGGGTAGTGGCCGCGAAGCTCCCAGCTCTGGAAGAACGGTGTCCAGTCGATCCGCGCCACGATCTCGCCGAGCGGGTAATCGTCGAAGATGCGGACGCCGGTGAAGGCGGGAGACGGGGCGTCGGTCCAGGCAACGTCGGGCCGCGCTGCGCGCGCCTGGGCGATGGGCTGGAGGCGCTCCCCGGCGCGGCCGGCGCGGCTCGCCCGGAGCGCGCGGTACTCCTCCCGGACGCCGGTCACGTAGTCGTCCCGCAGGGTGTCGCTCAGCAGGTTCGACGCCACCCCGACCGCGCGGGAGGCATCGAGCACGTGGATGGTGGGGCCGCGGCGGTAGGCCGGCTCGATCTTCACCGCGGTGTGCGCGCGCGAGGTGGTCGCGCCGCCGATCAGGAGGGGAACGTCGAATGCCTCGCGCTCGAGCTCGCCGGCCACGAACGCCATCTCCTCGAGCGACGGCGTGATGAGCCCGCTCAGCCCGATCAGGTCCACGCCCTCCGCCCGTGCCGTCTCGAGGATGCGGGCCGCCGGCACCATCACGCCGAGGTCGATCACCTCGAAATTGTTGCACTGCAGCACGACGCCCACGATGTTCTTCCCGATGTCGTGCACGTCGCCCTTGACCGTGGCGAGCAGCACCTTGCCCTTGGTCCGCGCCGCGCCGTTCCCGCCCGCCTCGCGCTCCGCCTCGATGTACGGAATGAGATGGGCCACCGCCTTCTTCATGACCCGCGCGCTCTTCACCACCTGCGGCAGGAACATCTTCCCCGCGCCGAAGAGGTCGCCGACCACGTTCATGCCCGCCATGAGCGGGCCCTCGATCACCTCGATCGGCCGAGCTGCCGCGGCGCGCGCCTCCTCGGTGTCCTCGATGATGAACTCGGTGATGCCCTCGACCAGCGCGTGGGAGAGCCGGTCCGCCACCGGGAGCGCCCGCCAGGCGAGATCGGCGCCCGCGGCGGCGGGGCCGCCCTTCACCTGGTCGGCCACGGCGAGGAGCCGGTCGGTGGCGTCGGGCCGCCGATTCAGCACCAGGTCCTCGACGAGCTCGAGGAGCGCCGGATCGATATCGCTGTAGATGGCGAGCTGGCCGGCGTTGACGATGCCCATGTCCATCCCCGCCTCGATGGCGTGGTAGAGGAACACCGAGTGGATCGCCTCGCGCACCGGATCGTTGCCGCGGAAGGAGAAGGAGACATTGCTGACCCCGCCGCTCACGAGGACGTGGGGAAGCTCCGCCTTGATCAAGCGAACCGCATCGATGTAGGCCACCGCGTAGCCCGCGTGCTCCTCGATCCCGGTGCCGATCGCGAAGATGTTGGGGTCGAAGATGATGTCCTCGGGTGGGAAGCCCACGCGCTCGGTGAGGATCCGGTACGAACGCCGGCAGATCTCGACCTTCCGGGCGGCGCTGTCGGCCTGCCCCTGCTCGTCGAACGCCATGACCACCACCGCCGCACCGTAGCGGCGGACGAGCCTCGCCTGGCGGACGAACGCCTCCTCGCCCTCCTTGAGCGAGATGGAGTTGACCACGCACTTCCCCTGCGAGCGGCGGAGGCCGGCCTCGATCACCGTCCACTTCGAGGAATCGATCATCACCGGCACCCGGCTGATGTCGGGCTCGGCGGCGATGAGATTGAGGAAGGTGCCCATGGCGTGCTCGGAATCGAGCATCGCCTCGTCCATGTTGATGTCGATCATCTGCGCGCCGCTCTCGACCTGCTGCCGGGCGACGTCGAGGCCCGCCTCGAAGCGCCCCTCGAGGATCAGCCGCGCAAAACGCCGCGAGCCGGTGACGTTGGTGCGCTCCCCGACATTCACGAAGAGCGAGTCGGGCCCGATGGTGAGCGGCTCGAGCCCCGCGAGCCGGGTGCGGCGCTCGATGGCCGGAAGCGCCCGCGGCGGCAGGCCTTGCACCGCCTCGGCGATGGCGCGAATGTGCGCGGGCGTCGTGCCGCAGCAGCCG
Source organism: Gemmatimonadales bacterium (assembly GCA_035765075.1). Taxonomy (GTDB): domain Bacteria; phylum Gemmatimonadota; class Gemmatimonadetes; order Gemmatimonadales; family GWC2-71-9; genus CAMLLJ01. The sequence continues at coordinate 16,085 of DASTYH010000099.1, read as the reverse complement.
CCGGCGATGTTGAGCAGTCCATGCTCCGCCCACTCGCGGATGTGCGCCGCCATCGATCCCGGCGTCTCGTCGTATTCGCCGAATTCGTTCGGGAGGCCGGCGTTGGGATGGGCGCTGACCGGAATGGGCGCGATGCGGGCGAGGTCCTGGACGTGCGCGCGCAGCTGGCGGGCACCCAGGGCGCAGTTGAGCCCGATGCTGAGGGGACGCGCATGCGCGACCGAATTCCAGAACGCCTCCACCGTCTGCCCCGAGAGCGTGCGTCCGCTCGCATCGGTGATCGTTCCCGAGATCATGACCGGGAGGCGCCAGCCGAGCTCCTCGAAGAGTCCCTCCAGCGCGAAAATGGCCGCTTTGGCGTTGAGGGTGTCGAAGATCGTCTCGACGAGGAAGAGATCCGCGCCCCCCTCCAGGAGGGCGCGCGCCGCGTCACCATAGGCCGCGGCCAGCTGCTCGAACGTGACATTCCGCGCCGCCGGGTCATTCACGTCCGGCGACAGTGATGCCGTGCGGTTGGTTGGCCCGAGCACGCCCGCCACGAACCTCGGCCGGCCCGGCTCGCGCGCCTCGAACTCGTCCGCCGCGGCGCGGGCAAGCCGGGCCCCCTCACGGTTGAGCTCGGCGCAGATCTCCTCCATCCCGTAGTCGGCCATCGCGATCGCCGTCGAGGTGAAGGTGTTCGTCTCGACGATGTCCGCCCCGGCGTCGAGATACGCCCGGTGGATGTCGGCGATGATATCCGGTCGGGTGAGGGTGAGGAGGTCGTTGTTTCCCCGGAGGTCGCGCGGCCACTCCGCGAAGCGGCGTCCGCGATAGTCGGCCTCCGCGAGCCGGTGGGTCTGGATCATCGTGCCCATCGCGCCGTCGAGCACCAGGATGCGCTTCCGGAGGAGGGTCGCCAGGCTGGCAAGGCGATTGGCACGCGCGTGGTTCGGATCGCTCATCTCATTCCTGATAGCGGGGCGGCAGGGCCCCCGAAGCAACAGACCCGGCGCCAAAAACGGCGCCGGGTCGCGGTGCGTTTTAGCGGATTGTTTAACGTGGCCGCAAGCTGCGCAAATCGCCACGGAACGGTTGTCGATTCAAGGTAACGCAGAGTCGGCCCCGTGTGTAGGTCACCCCGCCTCGAGCCGCGCGGCGGCCGCCCCGGCCGACACTCCCTCCACCAGCACCGACTTGCTCCGGCTCGCGAGGCCCGCCGTGATCGTCACACGGCGCACGGGCACGCCGAGCGTGTCGGCGAGGAACCGGATCAGCGCCTCGTTGGCCGCGCCCTCCACCGGCGGCGCGGCGAGGCGGATGCGGAGCTCGCTGCCGTGGAGTCCGGCGCACTCCGACGTCGCCGCGCGCGGCTGCACCCGGACGGCGATGCGCACGCCTCCCTTCACATCCCGGAACGGCGACATCAGACGAGCGCGGCGAGGAGGAAGCGCTCGAGGAGAAAGAGAAGGAAGTAGGCCGCGATCGGCGACACGTCGAACGGGCCCACCGTCGGGATCACGCGGCGCAGGGGCACGATGATCCAGTCGGTCAGTCGCCGGGCCAGGCGCATCCACCAGTGCGCCGGGGACGCCCCGAACCAGGACGCGATGACCCGGACGATGATGGCCACCTGCAGCGCGGAGAAGGCGAGCCGGAGTGCTGCGACCAGCCACGCGCGCGGGCTGCTGTGCGCGAGAAGATAGAGCCCGACGATGCCATCGGCCACGAAGCGGAAGAGCCAGAGCACGATGAGGCCGCCTACGACGACCGCCGCCAGAAGCCAGAACGGAGCATCCTGCGGGTTGCCGCCGAGTCGGACCACCCGACGCTCCAGCGGTAGGAGCACCGGGTCGCTCGCGCGCCGGACGAGCCGGGGCCACCGTCCGAACGGCTCGAGTTTCCGGGAGCGGACCGCCCAGTGGGTGGCTGCGACCACCGCCGCCAGCCCGAAGGCGGCCACGATGATGCTCCGGAGCACGAGGTCGATGGCGGGAAGCACGGTCAGTCCGAGGAGCCGCCGGCTTCGATCTGGCGGGATTCGCCACTCGTGGTGGTGCAGCTGAGGAGGTACCCGCCCTGCGCGATGGCGGCGGCTTCGAGCAGCTCGAGGCCACCGCTGCAACGCGCCAGCGCGTGACCGGCGGTATTGCGGAAGGCCACGGTGACCCGGATCCCCCCTGCATCCCGGCTGACCGAGCGGGCGAGCTCCCGCGTCAGGCTGTCGATGCCGAGATCACGGATGGAGCGGGGGAGCCGCCCCCGGTTGGCGCCGCGGTACTCGGCGAGCTGGTCGAGGAGGCGCAGCACTTCGGTGCCCAGCCGGTTCGCATCCGCCGACTCCGAGGCGACCGGCTGGGCCGCTGCCGCCGCGGGCGCGTCGGCATCGCCGCGGCATCCCATCACCGCTGAGGCGAGGATGATGAGGCCGGGGCGGATGCTCATTCCATCACGAACTCGCGATTGAACACCACCTCGAAGCTGAACGTCTTGGAGCGGCTACGGCTCTCCATCGCCTCGGCGATGCGCCGGAGCCGGTCCGGGATCTCGAGGATCTTCTCCTGCGCCTTGCGGCCGAGCTCGTTCAGCCCGGTCAACGTCTCGATCTTCCAGTACTTGACCTGCTCCTGGACGATGCGGAGATAGTCCCGCGGCCCGTAGATGCCGGAGCGGCGGATGACGTCGGCCAGCTCGCGGAAGCCGGGCATGGTCACGCCGGGCATGTCGATGCTCGGGAGGATGAACGCCGCGGAATGGAGGGCCTGGTCGGGATCCCGCTGGAGGATCTCCTTGAAGACCGAACGATAGAAGGCGAAGTGACGCGCCTCCTCCCGCGCGATCCGGTCGAGCACGCTGCCGAGGGTCGGGTCGTACTGCTCGACGATGCGGCCCGTGGTGGCGTGCGAGTGCTGGGTGGCGCGTTCCTGGACCGTCGTATACACGAAGACGCGATACGGGTCCTTGTCCCACTCCGGATGAAAACCCGCCTTGAGGTACTCGAACTGCATCTCCTCGAAGCGGCGCTGGGAGAGCAGCTGCGTATCCCTGGCGTAGTCGTGCAGGACCTGGCCGTGCCGGTCCTCCTCGGCGGTCCAGAGATTGTTCCAGAGGCGCCAGTGACTGTCCTCGCCGAGGTGGATGGCGAGGAGCCGGTGGAAATGGGGGAGGCCTTCTTCCGTCAGCGTATTGAGGGCGAGCGCGGCCCGCGCATGGTCCGGGATTCCCGAGGCCCGCTTCTCCATGGCCGCCCGATGCGCCTCCGGCGACTCCCCGTCGGCCGGGCCGATGAGGTCCACCGGGAACCAGAGCTCGCGCTTGGCCTCGTGATCTTCCATCATTTCGCGGACGATCGGCTCCAGGTCCCGGAGCACCTCGATCTTGGCGTGGGACTCGCGTTCTTCCTGCGTCAGACTCATATGCACTCGTCCACGGCGGGGCCGCGAGATTGCGGGAATGGGTAGGGTACGGCTTCCAGCCCCCCAAAAGCGCAGGGACCGGCATCGAAAGGTAATCGCGCCGGTCCCGGGGTCGCCAATTCTGGGAGTTACTCCTCGTCGTCGAACCGCTTCTCCATCAGCATCCAGGTCGTCCCCCCGAAGTACCGCTCGCGCAGGAGGATGCGACGCCAGCCGAGGGCCGCGAGGAGTCCTTCGGCCCGGAGATCGTCGGTCCAGAACTCGGCGAGATGCGCGCCTTCCTCGCGAGCCAGGCGCTCGAAGGCGGCCAGGAGCCGGTGCGCGTGGCCCCGCCCGCGCTCCTCGGGGGTCACGCCCACGTCGATCAGCTGCGCCACGCCCCCTCGCAGGGAGAACCGCAGGCCCCCGATCCAGTTGCCGATCTCGTTGCTGAGCACGAGGTAACGTTCGTCCGCGGGGCCGGTCCCACCGGTCCCGCGAGCCTCCAGCTCCAGCAGCTCATGGAACCAGTGGCCGAAGTCCTCGTCCTGTCCGAGGTCGCGAATCGTCATCTCGCTCATCTGGCCGCTCCCGGCGTCCGGGGGTTCTCCCTCCATGCCTCACCCTCATGCATAAGCAATGCCGAATCCGACGCGGCGTGTGACCTGGCGCACGTACCGCTTACTCCCGCATTGACAGCAGGTTGACGCGCCATCGGCAGTCCCGCCTTCTTTCATATGGAAACGCCGCGCCGCGATCTGCGGGTTCCCGCGGCACGCGCTCCACGCGGTCTGGGGCGGGGAGGCAACACGCCGGGGCGGGAAAGGAAAGTTTCATGGACGTGAAGACGGGCGGGCGACCTGCCGTCATCCGGTGCCCGGCATGCGGGCGCCTCAACCGGGTGGATCTCGACCGGGCGTCGGCGCGACCCCGTTGCGCCGAGTGCAAGCGCGCCCTCGAGCTCAACCGTCCTCTCGCGGTGACGGATGGCGAGTTCGACCGCGTGGTCGGCGGGACGACGGCCCCGGTGCTGGTGGATTTTCACGCCGACTGGTGCGGACCCTGCCGCATGATGGAGCCGGTGCTCGAGAACTTCGCGTCCGCCAACACCGGGAAGCTCCTCGTCCTCAAGGTCGATACCGACGCGAACCCGGTGACGGCAGGGCGCTTCGGCATCCGCGGGATCCCGACCGTGATCGCCTTCCGGAACGGCAGGGAGGTGGCCCGCCACACCGGCATGGCCGACTTCCCGGTGCTCGAACGTCTGGTCCGGGGATAGCTTGCCGGGGCGGGGTGCCGGGTGGCGTCCTGATCAGTAGAGCCGGAGGGCGATGGCGGCGGTCACCGCGACGGCGCCGAGGCCGAAGAGAATAAGGAAGAGCGGCGCGGCGAAGCGGAGCCAGCGGTCGTAGGGGACGCCGGCGGCAGCGAGTACCGCCATGAGTGCGCCGTTGGTCGGCGTCACGAATTCGCAGAGACCGGCGCCGTACTGGAACGCGAGCACGGTCACCTGGCGCGAAATGCCGAGGAGGTCCGAGAGCGGGACCAGGATGGGCATGGTGAGCACCGCCTGGCTGCTCACGCTCGGCACCGGCACGTGGACCGCCGCGTGGAATCCCATCATCCCGATGGCGGACGCCGCGGGGGGGAGCGAGTCGAGCGGGGCTACCAGTCCCTGCACGATCGTATCGAGCACGAGTCCCTGCTCCAGCACCACCGAGATGGCGCGCGCCAAGCCGATGAGCAGCGCGGCGCCCGCCATGGTCCGAAAGCCCTCGCCGAACGCCGCCGCCGTCCCGTTGATGCCAAGACCCGCCACGAGCCCTGCCGCCACGCCCACGATCACGAACATGGCCGAGAGCTCGTCGAAGCCCCAGCCCAGCCGCTGCAGTCCCACCGGCACCAGGGCGAGTGCCAGCAGGGTGAGCATCAGGACGATGTCGAGGCGCCGGGCGAGGGCGTGCGGCTCGGGCGTCAGGTCGAGCACGGCGCGCGGCTCGCGGTGGCGAACGGCGTGCCGCCACGTCCCGGCAATCCAGATGGCGAGGGCGAGGACGAGGACGAGGCTCCGGAACGGCCACCCGGACGCCGGCGGCAGCTGCGCCACCTGCTGCGCAATGAGCACCTGAAAGGGATTCACCGGACTGAAGGAGGCGCCGACCGCCGCCGAACCGATGCTCATCGCCGCCGCGGTAAGGGCATCGAAACCGAGGCCGCGGGCGAGGAGCAGGAGGACGGGGATGAGGGCGATGATCTCCTCCCCCATGTTCTGCGTCGCACCCCCTGCGGCGAAGGCGATGCAGCAGATCGGGATGACCAGCCCCTCCCGACCCTGAACCATTCCTGCCAGCGCATTGACGCCTCGCCGGAGCGCGCCGGTCTGCTCGATCACCGCAAAGGCGCCGCCGACCAGAAAGACGAGCGCGATGACGTCGGCCGTGGCCGCAAAACCACGCGGGATGGCCACGATGGCCCGGAAGGGGCCGACCGGCGCCGCCTCCACCCGCGCATAGGTGCCCGGCACGACGATGTCGCGGCCGGTGGCGGGATCGCTCCGGCGCTCGTACCGGCCAGCCGGAAGGAGCCAGGTGAGCGCGGCGGCAAGGAGGATGCAGGCAACGAGGAGGGCGTACGGGTGCGGAAAGCGGCGGGCGCGCCCCGTCACTTGCGCTTGCAGACCCGCCGGACGGGCTGGACGTTGCCGCAGGCGATCGACTCGTCCATGCCGAACGAGATCGTTCCGCAGGCGGTGGTCTGCGCCTGGCGGGCGGCCTCTTCCTCGGTGGCGGCGGAGGCGGTGGCGCTGTCGATGCGGCCGCGGAAATCCACGACCACGAAGCACTCGGCCGCCTGGCTCGAGAGCGTGCCGTACATGAGGAATGCCGCAAAGCCGCCGGCGGCGATGAGCGTGACGAGCGTGCCCTTCGACATCGTCCCTCCGCTGGTTGTCGTTCCCGCCGCCCTACGCCATCGCGCTGCCCAGGAATGCCGGAAGCGCGCCCAGCACCCACATGACGACCGCGACGCCGATGGCCTGCGCGTTCGTGGCCCCACCGGTGACCTTGACACCGATCCCGATGAGGATCGCGCTCCAGATCGTGAAGAGGTCGATGTGGCCGACCAGCCCCAGTGTCGTCTGCGAGGCCCCGTCCATGAAGCGGGCGGGCCCGAGGCTCAGGCTGAACCGGGACGTGATCGCTTCTTCCGGAACGACGAACGCCGCCTGAACGGCATTGACGAGTGACTCGATCAGCATCGGATAGAAGGCGAAGACCGCGACGGTGATGGCCGCGGCCAGCGTCTCCCGGACCCCCGCGAACTTGCAGACGATCCAGACGAGCACCCCGGCGATCAGGGGCCCGAGGAACATGGAGATGACCACGCCCACCACCGCAAATCCCTGCATGAAGCTCCGCCCCTGCTCCAGCTGCTCGGCGGTGACCTGGGGATTCTTCTCCTGCATGGCCGCGAGCCCGCGCCGCCACTCGGCGTCGAACACCGGCTGCATCACGTTCCGGGTCGCGTAGAAGATCACCGTCATGGCGATCAGCAGGACGAAGAGGGGGAGCCAGAACGCCCCCTCCCTGCGGCGCGCGAATACCTCCGACGGCGCGTAGTAGATCTCGACCAGATCGGCGGGACCGGGAGAGGGGGCGGTGTCGGCCATGAGGAGCCCTGGGTTGAGGGGTCTAGGCTGCTACCTGATCCGCAATCCACTGCACGTATTCGGGGGTTCCCTCGATGGGAACCGAGATGATCTCGGGCAACTCATAGGAATGGCGAGCGCGGATGGCGGCAACCGCCTCGTCCCGGCGGGCGCGTGTCGTCTTGAGGTGGCAGAGCCACTCCTCGGCGCGCTCCACGGCCGACTGCCAGCGGTAGGTGCTCGCCACCGGACCGACGACCTGGGCACAGGCAACGAGACGCGCTTCGACCAGCGCCAGGGCCATCGCCTCCGCCGCCTCCCGCGAGCCGATCGCCGTGGTGATCTGGACGCAGTCCATGGCCGCGTCTACGGCGCGGCGGGCGCCGCCCCCGGGAGGTTCGCCGTCTCCGCGCCCCGCTTCCCGTCCGCAACCGGATTCACCATCGTCCGCCAGCCGCTCCGGAACTGGAGCGTGATCCGGTGACCCAGCGAGTCGGCGTGCGCCTCGGCGATGTCGGGGAGGGTGCGTGCGTAGGCGAGCGTGCTCTCGGCAGCGGCCTGCAGCTCCGCGCGGGAATCGCCGCGATGGAAGTGGGCGTACTCCCGCGCCACGGCCATCGCCTGTGCCTGCTCCCGCCCGTAGCGCGCGTAGGTGTCGGCGTCCACCAGCCCGGCCTGGTCGCTCAGCTTGGGATATTCGTCGTAGGTCGGGCAGGCGGTGAGCAGCAGCGAAAGCGCTAGGAGCGGGAGAGCCCGGGTCATGATTCGTCCTGGAGGTTCGAGGTAGTCGTCCGAGAGGCCGCGCTGCATGTTACCCTGCCGTGCCGGACTCCCGCCAGTGACCGCCCGCTCCTCTGGTGGGCGTAGATTCCGGCCGATCTTCACCGGGGAGCTTCATGCGCGCACACCCTGCGCCGCGCCACTGCATCGTGCCCGGAGCGGTCCTCCTGGCCTGGAGCCTGGCCTGTACCGCTGCCGACGCCCCACCCGCCACGCGCACCGTGACGGTCTTTGCCGCGGCCTCGCTGGAGGCGCCGTTCCGGGAGCTGGCCGGCCTGATGGCCCGCAAGGCGCCGGGCACGACGGTGTCGCTCACCGTGGCCGGGTCCCAGCAGCTCGCCTCGCAGCTGGTGCGCGGGGCGGTTGCCGACGTCTTTGCAGCGGCGGACCGTGAGGCGATGCAGTTCGCCGCCGACCGCGGACTCGTCCTCCAGCCGACCCCCTTTGCGGGCAACCGGCTCGTGATCGTCGCGGTGGACCGGCCCGACATGGCAACCATCCTCGTTTCTCCCCTCAACCTCGCCACCCCGGGACTCAAGCTCGTCCTCGCCGCGCCCGAAGTTCCCGCCGGCCGGTACGCGCGGGCCATGCTCCTGAATCTGAGCCGGGTCCCCGGGTACGGGCCCGACTTTCCCGAGCGAGTGCTCGCCAACGTCCGGACCGATGAAGCCGATGTGCGACAGGTGCTGGCGCGCGTGCAGCGGGGAGAAGCGGATGCGGGGATCGTCTATCGCTCGATGGTCGCCGGGCCGGATTCCCTCGCCGCGCGACGGGGGATTCGCCTCATGCCGATTCCGGCGGCCGCCGATGCCCGGCCCACCTACGTCATCGCGCGGCTCCGCTCGGTGGACGACACGGCGTCCGCCGATGCGTTCATCCGGCTGGTGCGGTCGGCGGAGGGGCAGGCGATCCTCGCACGTCACGGGTTCGCGCCGCCGCCCTGATTATCTTCCCCCCTCACCTCGAGCACTTCATCCAGGTCCGGTCATGAGCGGTATCTCCAATATCCCCATTCCCCGCAACGAGCCCGTCAATTCCTACGCGCCGGGCACTCCCGCCCGCGAGGCGCTGAAGGACGCCCTCGAGCAGGCCGGCGATGAGCGGCCCGAGATTCCGGTCGTGGCCGGTGACGCCGAGCTCCGCACCGGGGCGATGAATCCGGTGGTGGCACCCCACGACCACCGCCACGTGCTGGCCCATGTGCACCAGGCGGATCGCGCGGCGATCCGGCGGGCCATCGATGCCGCCGTCGAGGCGCAGCGGGAGTGGGCGTCGTGGCGGTTCGAGGACCGGGCAGCCGTCTTTCTCAAGGCGGCGGATCTCCTGGCCGGCTCGTGGCGCGCCCGGGTGAATGCGGCCACCATGCTCGGGCAGAGCAAGACCGCGTTCCAGGCGGAGATCGACAGCGCCTGCGAGCTCATCGACTTCCTGCGCTTCAACGTGGCGTTCGCGGAGCAGCTCTACCGGGAGCAGCCGTCGAGTGCCCCGGGCACGTGGAACCGGCTCGATCATCGGCCGCTCGAAGGGTTCGTGTACGCCATCACGCCCTTCAACTTCACGGCGATCGGCGGCAACCTCCCCACGGCGCCGGCGCTCATGGGGAACGCCGTCGTCTGGAAGCCGGCGGCCAGCGCCTCGCTCAGCAACTGGCGGGTGTTCGAGCTTCTGCGCGAGGCCGGCCTTCCGCCGGGGGTGATCAACTTCATTCCCGGCCCCGCCGCCGAGATCTCGGCAGCGGTGCTCTCCGATCCGCACCTCGCCGGCATTCACTTCACCGGGTCCACCCCCGTCTTCCAGTCGCTCTGGCGGACGGTGGGCGCGAACCTCCCGGGCTATCGGAGCTATCCCCGCATCGTGGGAGAGACGGGCGGGAAGGATTTCGTCGTCGCGCACCCGAGCGCGAACGCCGCCGCACTCGCCGTCGCGCTGGTGCGGGGGGCCTACGAGTACCAGGGCCAGAAGTGCAGCGCCGCCTCCCGGGCCTATATCCCGAAGTCGCTCTGGCCCGCGGTCCGCGACCAGATGGCCGACATGATCGGGACGATCCGGATGGGGGACGTCACCGACTTCCGGAACTTCATGGGCGCGGTGATCGACGCCCGGGCCTTCGCCAAGATCGGGGAGTACCTCGCGGCGGCGAAGCGGGACGCCGGCGTCACGGTGATCGCGGGTGGCGGCGCCGACGATTCGACGGGCTACTTCATCGAGCCGACCCTCATCGAGGCGGAAGACCCGGGGTACCGGCTGATGTGCGAGGAGATCTTCGGGCCGGTGCTCACGGTGCACGTCTATCCCGATGCCCGGTGGACCGAGACGCTGGCGCTGGTGGACTCCACGAGCCCCTATGCGCTCACCGGCGCGGTATTTGCCCAGGACCGGCGCGCCGTCGTGGAGGCGATGGCGGCGCTCCGGAATGCGGCCGGCAACTTCTACATCAACGACAAGCCCACCGGCGCCGTCGTCGGGCAGCAGCCCTTCGGCGGGGGGCGGGCGAGCGGCACGAACGACAAGGCAGGCTCGATCCTCAATCTGATGCGGTGGATCTCGCCGCGGAGCATCAAGGAGACGTTCGATCCACCCACCGATTACCGCTATCCGTTCATGGGAGAGAAATAGCGCAATGATGCCCGCGCGGTCTCTTGCTCCGCGCGGGCGTCGTTCCTAACTTGGGATCAACTCCTCTCTCTGCTCGGAGGTCCGGCCGATGTCGGATGCATTCCGCAGCTCCGACGAGTTCGACGAACAAGCCCACCAACTCTATAACGAAGGACGGTATGACGAAGCCCTGACCCTCCTGAAGGACGGCATCACCCTCTATCCCAATTCGGTCGAGCTCCACATCGGGACGGCCTATGCCTACCTCGCCCGCGAGGATTTTGCGTGGGCGCGCCGGAGCTTCGAGACCGCGCTCACGCTCGACCCCGATCACGAGGACGGCCTGGCCGGTCTCGGCGAGACGCTCCTCAAGTTCGGCGACCACCCCGGCGCAGACCGCGCCTTCGAGCGGCTCCTGCACCTCGGCTTTGCGGACGACCACGACCTCATGCTCCAGGTCGGGCGTGCGCTCTTCCGCGAAGGGCTCCTCGGCTCGGCCTATCGCTTCTTCGCGCTGGCGGTTCAGGCTCATCCCGAATCGCCCGACGCGGCGGCCTCGCTCGGCTATGTCTCGCACCGCCTGAGCCGCGACAGCGCGGCGATGTACTGGCTGCGCCGCGCCCTCGAGATCGAGCCCGCCTATGCCGAAGCGCGCATCTACCTGGCCAACCTTCTCTATGACCGGGGGGAGAGCGAGGCGGCGCTGCATCATCTGGAGCGGACCCGGCCGGAGGATCACTACGACGAGCTGGCGCTCTGGCGCCATATCGAGCTCAGGCGGAGCTACTATCGCCTGCCCGACGACGATCCCGAGCTCGTTCCCTGGTTCAACCGGCTCGAGGAGGTGGCGGGGGAGCCCGACTCGGTGGACATGCTGCTCGCCGAGGTCGAGGCGCAGCAGCCGGACGGCTCGATTCGCGATCCCAACCAGCTCGAGCTCTTCGGGACGCTGCTCACCGAGCTCCACGCCATGCAGAAGCGGCCCCAGAGCGAACACCACGAGGTGACGACGCTGGCCGGGGCCACGATCCGCGGTACCTGGGACGAGATTCTCCTGCAGATGCAGGCGTCCGATCCGGGCGGGGGGCAGGGCTCGCTGGCGGATTTCATGAGCCGGCATGCGCGGCAGGGCCAGGCCGAGACGGGGGTGATCATTCCCGTGACGAGCGCCGAGGCTTTCATCCGCGGCAGCGCCGAGGCCGGGGTGCTCCGGATCATCCAGTAGCTCGCCCTCGGCCGCGGTTCGGCTGTAGGTTCCACCATGCCTTCCGTTTCCCGCTGGACTCACGGCCTCCTCCGCGAGGTGCTCCCGAACGGCCTGACGGTCCTGGTTCAGCGGGATGACTCCTCTCCTGCAGCATCGGTGGTCACGCACGTACGGGCGGGATTCTTCGACGAGCCCGACCGCTGGGTCGGCGTTTCCCACGTTCTCGAGCACATGTTCTTCAAGGGCACGCCCACCCGCGGGGTGGGCGCGGTGGCCCGGGAGACCAAGGCCGCCGGCGGATACCTCAACGCCCACACGGCCTACGATCACACCGCCTATTTCGTCGTCCTTCCCGCGGCCCGGCTCTCCGAGGCGCTCGCCATCCAGTCCGATGCGCTGCGCCACTCCCTGATCGATGCGGACGAGCTCGCCCGCGAGCTGCAGGTCATCATCCAGGAAGCGAAGCGGAAGCGCGATACGCCATCCGCCGTCACCCACGAAACGCTGCACGAGGTCCTCTTCGACCGGCACCGGATCCGCCGCTGGCGGATCGGAACCGAGGAACAGCTCGCCCGGTACACGCGGGACGACATCCACGGCTACTACCGCTCGCGCTACGTCCCCGAGCGGACGATCGTCGCGATCGCAGGCAACGTGGACCCCGACGCGGTCATGGCGCTCGCCCGCGAGCACTATGGCGACTGGGAGCGACGCCCCGGCGCCATCGATCCGTCCCCCGACGAACCGCCCCGGTCGGGCGTCCGCGCCCGCACTCTCCGGGGCGACCTGGCGCAGGCCGAGCTCTCGCTCGGCTGGCGAGCGGTGCCGCCCCTGCACCCCGACGCGGCGGCGCTCGACCTCGCGGCCGCCATCCTGAGCGCGGGACGGGGGAGCTGGCTCTACCGGAGCCTGCGGGAAACCGGGATCGTCACTTCCATCGCGGCCCACTACTACGCCCCGACCGACGTCGGCGTCTTTGCCCTGGGCGCCGAGCTCGAGCCGGAGCGGGTCGGCGACGCAGTGGACGGCGTGGCCGAAGCGGTCACGCGCCTTTCCCTGCGCGGGCCGTCGGAGGAGGACCTCTTCCGGGCGCGCACGCTCCTCCTCGCGCGGTGGGCGCGACGGATGGAGCCGACGGAAGGCCGCGCCATCGCACTCGCCTCCGCCGAAGCGCTGGACGGCGTCGACTTCCTCGACCGCGAGTACGCCGCACTCTCGACGGCCTCGGCCGAGGATGTGCGCCGGGCCGCGGGCGCGTGGCTGCATCCGGACGCCGTGGCCGGAGTCGCCTACCTGCCGACGGGGCGCGGTCACGACCTCTCCACCGACGCGCTCGCGGCCGCCTTTGCGGTCACGCCCCTCACCCCGCTCGCTTCGCCGCCCCGCCTCGGCGGGGGTGATGCAGCTCCCCGGGCGCTGACGCCGCCGATCCGGCGTGGCCGGTCCGCCGGCGTCCATCACTACGATCTCCCCGGCGCCGACCTCCTCATCCGGCAGAAGCGGGGCGTGCCGATGGTCTCGCTGGGTGTCTACTTCCCGAGCGCCCCGGTGGATCGGCGCGCAGACGCGGGGATCGCCTCGCTCGCCGTCCGTTCGGCGGTCCGCGGCGCCGGGCGGCTCGATGCCGAATCGCTCGCGTTCGCCTTCGAACGACTCGGAGGGACCCTCTCGCCCGGCGTCGCATCGGACTGGATCGGCTACACCACCACCGTGCTCGCCGAGCACCTGCCGGAGGCGGGGCGGCTCCTGCGGACGGTGGTCGAGGAGCCGACGCTGGCCGAGCTCGAAGTGGCGCGGGAGCGGCAGGTGCTGGCGCAGGAGGCGGAGCAGGTGGCCGACGACATGCTCCGCTTTCCCTTCCAGCTGGCGTTCGCCGCGGCATTCGACGAGCGCGGCTACGGCGTTCCGATCGGCGGATTCCCGGACACGGTGCCGGAGCTGTCCACGAGCGGCGTTCGCCGCTGGCTGGAGGAGGCCACGCAGGGAACCCGTCTTACCGTCATCGCGGTCGGCGATGTCGAGCCGGACGCCGCCGCCGAGGAGCTCGCACGCCGCTTCGGTGACTGGCGGCCCTCCGCCCGCAGCGCGGTCCCGGCGCCGCAGGCGTGGGGGGGATCGCACCCGATCGCTTCGCAGTCGAGAATGAAGGCGCAGTCGGCGATCGCGATGCTCTTTCCGGGTCCGCATCGCCGCTCTCCGGCCCGGCGCGCCGCCGAGGTGTGGGCGGCGGTGGCGAGCGGACTCGGCGGGCGGCTCTTCGAGGCACTCCGCGACCGGCGCTCGCTGGCGTACACGGTGATTGCGATGGCGTGGCAGCGCCGCGGCGCCGGGGCGCTCGCCACGTACATCGCCACCTCGCCGGAGCGGGAGGAGGAGGCGCGGGCGCAGATGCTCGAGGAGCTGGCGCGCTTTGCGCGCGAGCCGATTCCGGAGGCGGAGCGGGTGCGGGCGGTGGAGTATCTTGCCGGCCAGGCCGAAGTGCGCCGCCAGAGCGGCAGCGCGCTCCTCTCGGAGATTCTCGAGGCGTGGATGATCGGTGAAGGGATCGCGGAGCTGGAGGATCCCGGCACTGCATTCCGTGCGGTGACGGCGCAGGCGGTGCAGGCCGTCGCCGCCGAATCACTCGACCCGGCGCGGCGTGTCGAGGGGATCGTCCGCGGGGCGAGCCCCGAGCGGGACGCCGGCCGCGCCGCCGAGGGAGGGGCGCGATGAGCGGGGGAGCGCGGCCGTTCCTGCTCGCCGGCGAGCTCACGCGAGGCTCGGCCGAGTGGGAGATCCGGAGCCCGTGGTCGGGGAAGCCGGTCGGGAGGGCGTGCGTCGCCTCCGGCGCTGACGTCCGGGCCGCCATCGACGCGGCGCACCGGAGTGCGGCGGAGGCGCGGCGGATGCCCGCGTGGGCAAGGTCCGAGGTGCTGGCGCGGATCCGGGTGGGGATCGAGGCACGGCGGGAGGCGCTCGCGCTGCTGCTCGCGGAGGAGGCGGGCAAACCGATCACCGCGGCGCGCGCGGAGGTCACCCGCATGCTCGCCACCTTTCAGGACGGCGTCGAGGAGGCGAAGCGCATCGGCGGGGAGCTCCTGCCGCTCGACGCCGTGCCGGCGGGCGCGGGGCGCACCGGCCTCGTGCGGCGCTTTCCGCTCGCGCCGATCACGGCCATCACCCCGTTCAACTTTCCGCTCAACCTGGCGGCCCACAAGCTCGCGCCCGCCATCGCGTGTGGCGCCTCGATCGTGCTGAAGCCGCCGCCGCAGGATCCGCTCACGACGCTGCTGCTCGCGGAGATCATTGCGGGCGCGGGCTATCCGCCGGGTGCCATCAGCGTGCTGCCCTGTTCGCTGGAGGACGCCGCGCCCCTGATCGACGATCCGCGGGTGCGGATGATCTCCTTTACCGGATCGGTGAAGTCGGGCTGGGCGATCCGGGCCCGCGCCACCGGCAAGCGGGTCACCCTCGAGCTCGGGGGCAATGCGGCGGCCATCGTCGAGCCGGATGCCGATCTCGACCTGGCGGTGGCGCGTTGCGCGACCGGCGGTTTCTCGTTCGCGGGCCAGTCGTGCATTTCCGTCCAGCGCATCCTCGTGCACGCCGACGTCGAGCGGGAATTCAGCGAGCGGCTCGTGGCGAAGATCGAGACGCTTCGCTCGGGCGATCCGCTCGACGAGGCCACCGACGTGGGGCCGATGATCGACGAGGCCAACGCCCGCCGCGCCGAGTCGTGGATCGAGGAGGCGGTGAGCGCCGGGGCGTCGGTCGCCACCGGCGGCGCCCGTCGCGCCGCGCTCCTCGAGCCGACGGTGCTGCTCGGGACGACTCCGGACATGAAGGTGAACGTCGAGGAAGTCTTTGCGCCGGTGGTGACGGTCCGGCGGTACGGCTCGTTCGACGAGGCGATCGCCACCGTGAACGATTCCGCCTATGGCCTGCAGGCGGGCCTCTTCACCCACGACATCCGGCGGATCATGCAGGCGTTCGAGGAGATCGAGGTCGGCGGGCTCATCGTGAACGACGTCCCGAGCTGGCGGGTGGACCAGATGCCGTACGGCGGAGTGAAGATGTCGGGACTCGGTCGCGAGGGAGTCCGCTACGCGATCGAGGACATGACCGAGCCGCGACTCCTCGTGTTCTGAGGGAGAGGGAACCGATGGCGGGCGACGACGAAGGGCCGAGCGAGCGGGGCCGCGATGCGCGCGAATGGCGGGAGCGGCTCACGCCGGAGCAGTATCACGTCTGCCGGGAAAAGGGGACCGAACGCGCCTACACGGGCGCCTGGTGGGACCACCACGAAGAGGGCACCTACCGCTGCGTCTGCTGCGGGGAGCCGCTCTTCGCGTCGGAGGCCAAGTTCGATTCCGGGACCGGGTGGCCGAGCTTCTTCGCGCCCATCAGCGAGGACGCGGTGGAGACGGAGACGGACGACAGCCTCTTCATGGCGCGCACCGAGGTGCACTGCCGGCGCTGCGGATCGCACCTGGGCCACGTCTTC
>DASTYH010000098.1:0-5781 GCA_035765075.1 Gemmatimonadales bacterium | reverse complement strand
CGCCCCGTCCATCTGCGCCGCCCCCGTGATCATGTTCTTCACGTAGTCGGCATGCCCCGGACAGTCCACGTGCGCGTAGTGCCGCGCCTTCGACTCGTACTCCACGTGCGCCGTCGCGATCGTGATCCCCCGCTCCCGCTCCTCCGGCGCCTTGTCGATCTGGTCGAAGGCCACCTTCTGCGCCAACCCCTGCGCCGCCTGGATCTGCGTGATCGCCGCCGTCAGCGTCGTCTTCCCGTGGTCCACGTGCCCGATCGTCCCGACGTTCACGTGCGGCTTCGTCCGCTCGAATTTTGCCTTCGCCATGGTGGTTCCTGGTCTCTGGTCGCTGGTCGCTGGTGCCGGACTCCGGTCGCCTACGCCTGCTTCTTGGTGATGATCTCTTCCGCGATCGACTTCGGCACTTCCTCGTAGTGGTCGAACTGCATCGAGTAGACGGCGCGCCCCTGCGTCATGCTGCGGAGCTGCGTCGAGTACCCGAACATCTCGGCGAGGGGCACGTCGGCCGCCACCACCTGCGCGTCCCCGCGCTGGTTCATGCCGCCGATCTTGCCGCGCCGGCTGGAGAGGTCCCCGATCACGTCGCCGAGGAAGTCGGAGGGGGAGACGACCTCCACCTCCATGACCGGCTCGAGGATGACGGGATTGGCCATGCGGGCCGCTTCCTTCACCGCCATCGAGCCCGCGATCTTGAACGCCATCTCGCTCGAGTCCACGTCATGGTAGCTGCCGAAGACCAGCGTGGCCTTGACGTCCACCATCGGGTACCCGGCGAGCACGCCGTTCTCGAGCGCCTCCTTGATGCCCGCCTCGACCGGCTTGATGAATTCCCGGGGGATCACGCCGCCCACGATCTTGTCCTCGAAGACGAAGCCGTGGCCCGGCTCGGTCGGCTCGAAGTGGATCACGACGTGGCCGTACTGGCCCTTGCCGCCGGACTGGCGGACGAACTTCCCCTCGACGTTCTCGACCCGCTTCTTGACCGTCTCGCGGAAGGCCACCTGCGGCTTGCCGACGTTGGCCTCGACCTTGAACTCGCGCTTCATGCGGTCCACGAGGATCTCGAGGTGCAGCTCGCCCATGCCGGCGATGATCGTCTGGCCCGTCTCCGCGTCGGAGCGCACGCGGAAGGTGGGATCCTCCTCCTGCAGCTTCTGCAGCGCGGTGGCGAGCTTGTCCTGGTCCGCCTTCGACTTCGGCTCGATGGCCACGTCGATGACGGGATTCGGGAACTTCATCGCCTCGAGGATGATCGGCTTGTCCTCGTCCGAGAGCGTATCGCCCGTGCGCGTCTCCTTGAGCCCGATCGCGGCGCCGATGTCGCCCGCGAGGACTTCCTCGATCTCCTCGCGCTTGTTGGCGTGCATCTGGAGCAGGCGGCCGACGCGCTCCTTCCGGTCCTTGGTGCTGTTGTACACGTAGCTGCCGCTCTTGAGCGAGCCCGAGTACACGCGGAAGAAGGTCAGGCGGCCGACGTAGGGATCGGTGGCCACCTTGAAGGCGAGCGCCGCGAACGGCTCCTCGTCCGCGGGGCGGCGCTCGGCGATCGTCTCGTCGTGCTGGGGGAGGTGGCCCTTGATCGGCGGAACGTCCACCGGGCTCGGCAGGTAGTCGATCACCGCGTCGAGCAGCGCCTGCACGCCCTTGTTCTTGAAGGAGGCACCGCAGAGGACCGGCACGATCGCGCCGGCGCAGGTGGCCTTCCGGATGGCCGACTGGATCTCGTCGAAGCTCAGCTCCTCGCCGCCCAGGTACTTCGTCATGAGCTCGTCGTCGTACTCGACCGCGGCCTCGATGACCTCGTGACGCGCCTTCTCGACCGCCTCGACGTACGCCTCGGGCACCGGCATCTCGGTGAACGTCTTCCCGAGCGTCGCCTCGTCGAAGACGACCTCGACGCGACGGAGGACGTCGATGTGGCCGGTGAAGAGCTCGCCCGAGCCGACGGGGAGCTGGATGGGGAACGCCTTCTTGGTGAGGCGGTCCCGGATCATGGCGAGGCAGCGGTCGAAGTCGGCGCCGACCCGGTCCATCTTGTTGGCGAAGATGAGGCGCGGGACGCCGTAGCGGTCCGCCTGGCGCCAGACCGTCTCGGTCTGGGGCTCGACGCCGGCGACGGAATCGAGCAGGGTGACGGCGCCGTCCAGCACGCGGAGCGAGCGCTCCACCTCGACGGTGAAGTCGACGTGGCCCGGGGTGTCGATGATGTTGATCCGGAACTGCGTGCCGTTCCGCAGCCAGAAGCAGGTCGTGGCGGCGGACGTGATGGTGATCCCGCGCTCCTGCTCCTGCTCCATCCAGTCCATGGTGGCGGCACCCTCGTGCACTTCACCGATCTTGTAGTTCTTGCCGGTGTAGTAGAGGATGCGCTCGGTCGTGGTCGTCTTCCCGGCATCGATGTGGGCCATGATGCCGATGTTCCGATAATGATCGAGCGGAGTTACGCGAGCCATGCAGTCCGGTTCCTATCAGCGAAAAAGCGGGGCGACCGAACCCCCCGAATCGGGAGTGGTGTCGCTCCGCGCACATCCGGGCATCCGCCCTGGATGATCCCGCGCTGAAGCCGGAGGCCGAGGCGGGATACGCGTTGTCGTCGGAAGGCGAGAGGTAGCCGGCCGGAGCCGGTCACGTCACCCGATGTCCCTTCGGCGTCTCGATATGACCCCGAAATGGTTAAGCCTTGCAAAGTTAGCGGGTCAATTCGGGAAGTCAAGACTGGGGGGTCGAGTCGCTGGACGCGAAGGCGCGAAGCCGCGAAGGTGGTCAGGGTCGGGGGCGAGGCTCGGCCGGTTCCAGGGTGCAGCTGCCGGTTTCGGCCCCCGTCTCCCTGGAAATCGAAACCCCCGCAGGGCCACACTGGAGCCGATCTCCCCGCTTCGCGGCTTCGCGACTTCGCGCCATCGCGTTCAAGAAAGAAGGCACGATCAGCGCGGGGCCGATCGTGCCTTGGAGTGCGGAGCCAGCCCTACCAGCGATAGTGCGCGAAGGCCCGGTTGGCCTCGGCCATCCGGTGGGTGTCTTCCTTCTTCTTGATCGTGTTCCCCTCGCCCTTCGAGGCCAGGATGAGCTCGGCGGCGAGCCGCTCGGCCATGGTCTTCTCGTTCCGGGCCCGGGCAAAGCTGATCAGCCAGCGCATGGCGAGGGCCGCACGGCGCTCGGGGCGCACTTCCACCGGCACCTGCAGCGAGGCGCCACCCACCCGGCGGCTCTTCACCTCGACCGTGGGCTTGGCGTTGTTGACCGCCTGCTTGAAGACCGCCACCCCGGGCTGGCCGGTGCGCTCCTCGATCAGGTCCATCGCCTTGTAGAAGGTGCTCTCGGAGAGCGACTTCTTTCCCTCGTACATCAGGTTGTTCACGAACTTCGACACCGTCTGGCTGTCGAAGCGCGGGTCCGGCGGAACGGGCCGCTTGACGGCCTTGCTGCGGCGGCTCACTTCTTACCTCCCTTGGCCGGCGCGGCCCCGCCCTTCGGGCGCTTGGCGCCGTACTTGGAGCGGCTCCGGCGGCGGTCGTTCACGCCCGCCGAGTCGAGGGTGCCGCGCACGATGTGATACCGGACGCCCGGGAGGTCCTTCACACGGCCGCCCCGGATGAGCACGATCGAGTGCTCCTGGAGATTGTGTCCCTCGCCGGGGATGTAGGCGGTGACCTCGAAGCCGTTGGTGAGGCGCACACGGGCGACCTTCCGAAGCGCCGAGTTCGGCTTCTTCGGGGTCGTGGTGTAGACGCGCGTGCAGACTCCGCGCTTGAGCGGGTTCCCCTTGAGCGCCGGCGCCTTGTCCTTGGCCAGCACGGGCTTCCGGCCGTGCCGGATGAGCTGATTGATAGTCGGCATATCCCCTGACGTCGCGGTGCATCCCGGAACCGGTTCCGGGAGAGACTTGCAAACTTAGCCCGCGTCCGGGGTTAGGTCAAGCGCACCGTCGCGCGGGCCGGGAGCCGATGGGGACGGCGGCCCGGGCTCGATCCCGCCGGACGCCGGTGCGGGGAGGCCCTGCTCCCCTTCTCCCGGTTTCCGCCCCGCCCGGCGGCCGCTACTATAGGCGGGCATCCCCGATTCCTCCATAGGAGCCCTGCATGACGCTCGCCCTGGCCATCGTCGCCCTGCTGGGCGCCGGCTACCTCGTCCTCACGTGGAACGCGCTGACCCGCCTCCGGCAGCTCGCTCGGAATGCGTGGGCCGACATCGACGTGCAGCTCCGCCGGCGCCACGACCTCGTTCCCAATCTGGTGGCGGCCGTCCAGGGCCATGCCGGATACGAGCGCGGCACGCTGGAGGGGGTGGTCGAGGCGCGAAGCCGGGCGCTCCACGCCGCCGGACCGACGGAGGCGGGGGCCGCCGAGAAGGCGCTCGCCGGTCAGGTCGGGCGGCTCCTGGCCATCGCCGAGGCCTATCCCGATCTCAAGGCCGGCCAGGCGTTCCTCGACCTGCAGCGCTCGCTGGTGGAGATCGAGGACCACATCCAGAACGCGCGTCGCTACTACAACGCCGTGGTGCGGGACCTGAACACCCGGATCGAGCAGTTCCCCTCGAATGTCGTCGCCGGGCCCCTCGGCTTCCGGCGCGAGGAGTTCTTCGGGCTTACGGACCGGAGCGAGGCGGCGGTGCCGCAGGTGAAGCCATGATCCGGACTCGCTTCCTGCACTCGGCGTGGCTCCTCGCGGGCGGGATCCTCGCTGCGGTGCCGGCCGCCGCGCAGCGGTCGTTCGAAATCCCCCGCTTCGACGCGACGATCGCGGTCCTCCCCGATGGAAGCATCGACGTCACCGAGACGATCGAGGGCCGCTTCATCGGGAAGTGGAACGGGATCTACCGCAAGGTTCCGGTCGAGTACCGGACGCCGCAGGGCTTCAACTGGTCCATCCGGATCTCACTGGTCTCCGCCACCGACGATCAGGGCCGGCCGCTCCGGACGGAATCCTCCCGCCAGGGACACTACATCCAGTACAAGATGTGGATCCCCGGCGCCGAGGACGCGGTGCGGACCGTGGTCCTCCGCTACCACGCCCAGAACGCGCTCCGCTTCTTCGAGAACCACGACGAGCTCTACTGGAATGTGACCGGGGATGAATGGGACGTGGCCCTCGGCATCGTCTCCGCCACGATCATGCTGCCGGCCGGAGCGACCGGGCTCCGGGCCACCGCCTTCAACGGCGTCCAGGGCGCGACGCTCCGTGAGGCGGACGTGACGATCGGGGACCGGATGGTGAGCCTCCGGATGCCCCGCCCTCTCGAGTTCCGTGAAGGCGTCACCGCGGTCGTGGGCTGGGACAAGGGCGTGGTCGCGGAGCCGACGCGGGTGGACCGCGCCGCCGGGTTCCTCAGGTCCAACTGGCCGCTCGCCCTCCCGTTTGCCGTGCTGTTCGCGATGCTGACGCTCTGGTGGCGCCGCGGGCGGGATCCGCGCCTCCGCCCGGTGGCCGTCCGCTACGAACCGCCGGCGGAGATGACGCCGGCGGAAGCGGGAACGCTGACCGACGAGCAGGTGGACATGCGGGACATCACCGCCACGCTCGTCGATCTCGCCGTCCGCGGCTTCATCCGGATCGAGGAGACGGAGGAGAAGGCGCTCTTCGGGCTCCTCACGTCGGAGGACTTCCTCTTCCACCGGCTCCGGCCCGAGTCGGCGTGGCGGGAGCTCGCAGTACACGAGCGGCGGGTGCTGGAGGGGATCTTCAAGGCGGGCGAGGAGTCCGTGAAGCTCTCCGATCTCAAGGACGAGTTCTACAGCGAGCTCGAGGGGATCCGCGACGGCGTGATGGAGCGATTGATGACGCG
>DASTYH010000097.1:0-9900 GCA_035765075.1 Gemmatimonadales bacterium | reverse complement strand
CTCCTCCGCCGCGACGTAAGTCCGCCGCCCGCGGACCTCGGCCTCAGGCTCGAGCTCCTCCGCGGGCGCGGAGGCGCGCGCGGCGCGGACCCCTCGGCGATCCGGCGCGTCCGGGAGGAGGCACGGGATCTCCGGCGGCAGGCGGGGATCCGCGATGGCGCGATCGAGCCCGGCGATGCGGGGCGCGTCCTGGCGCTGGCATATCCGGACCGGGTGGCGCAGCGGCGGCCGGGGCCGGCGCCGAGATATCTCCTCCGGAACGGCGGCGGGGCGGCGCTTCCCGAGGGCGACGCGCTGGTGACCTCCGGGTACCTCGTGATCGCCGAGACCGACGGACGCCGCCCGGAGGCGAAGATCGGCATCGCGGCGCCGATCGAGCGGGCGGAGCTGGAGGAGCTCTTCGCGCCGGACATCGAGCGCGAGCGCGTCGTCGCGTGGGACAGCGACGCGGGCGTCCTCGTGGCGCGAGTGCGGCGGCGGCTCGGCGCCATCGTCCTCGACGAGGCGATCCTCCGGGAGATCGATGCCGACGCCGCGGCACACGCGGTGCTCCAAGGCCTGCGGCGGGAAGGGATCGCCGCCCTCCCCTGGGGCGACGCCGCGACACGCCTTCGGCTGCGGGTTGCCTTTCTCCGGACGCTCGACGATCGCTGGCCCGACCTCTCCGATGCGGCAATGCTCGAGCGACTCGACGAATGGCTCGCACCCCATGTCCGCGACGTGAGGCGGCGCGCCGATCTCGAGAGGATCGATCTGGGCCGCGCCCTTCTCGGACTCGTCCCCCACGACCTGCGCGGCCGGCTCGACGCCCTCGCCCCGACCCACATCGTCGTCCCGACGGGCTCGCGCATCCCGGTGGACTACGGCGCTCCCGCCGCGCCCGCCCTCTCCGTCCGGCTGCAGGAGATGTTCGGCCTGGAGGAGACGCCGACGGTGGGAGGAGGAAGGGTGCCACTCACGCTGCACCTGCTCTCGCCGGCGGGGCGACCGGTGCAGGTGACGCGGGACCTTCGCGGATTCTGGAGGGACTCCTACTTCGAGGTCCGGCGGGACCTTCGCGGGCGCTATCCGAAGCATTCCTGGCCCGATGACCCGGCGCATTCGGAGCCGACGCGCCGGGCGCGGAGGAGTCGGTAGCCGGCGCTCGAGGAAAGGATACAGCACGCTATCGCCGCGGACTCTGCAGCGTTGCGAGCCACGATCGCCTTGCGGGCGTTTATCGCTTTGCGCGGCGCTGCAGCTCGGCGAGGCGGTTGAGGGCCTCGAGCGGCGTCAGTGAATTGACGTCGAGGGCCTGAAGATCGGTCACGACCGGATGGGGCGGGGCCTCCGGATGGAAGAGCGCCAGCTGGCCGGGATCCGGATCCGCGGGGGGTGCGCCCGGCACCATCCGATGCTCCCCCTCGAGTGTCCCCAGCACTTCGCGCGCCCGCCGGACGACCTCGTCCGGCAGTCCCGCGAGCTGGGCCACGTGGATTCCGTACGAGCGGTCGGTCCCCCCCGGCTCGAGCCGGTGGAGGAAGACGACGGTATCGCCGCTTTCGCGCACCGCGACGTTGTAATTGCGGGCGTGCGCCAGCCGCTCGGGAAGCTGCATCAGCTCGTGGTAGTGGGTGGCGAACATCGTCTTGCAGCCGACGCGGTCATGCAGGTGCTCGGTCACCGCCCACGCGATGGCAACGCCGTCGTAGGTGGACGTTCCGCGGCCGATCTCGTCGAGGAGCACGAGACTCCGCGCCGTCGCGCTGTGGAGGATGGCGCTGGTCTCGCTCATCTCCACCATGAACGTGCTCTGGCCGCGCGCGAGGTTGTCGCTCGCGCCCACGCGGGTGAAGAGCCTGTCCACCACGCCGATCTCGGCCGCATCCGCCGGCACGAACGATCCCAGCTGCGCCAGGACCACGCAGAGCCCGATCTGCCGGAGAATGGTGCTCTTCCCCGCCATGTTGGGGCCGGTGACGAGCAGGACCCGCGCCGACTCGTCGAATGCCACGTCGTTCGGGATGAAGCTCTCGCGCGGCATGAGCCGCTCGATCACGGCGTGCCTCGAGGCGCGGAGGCGGAGCCCGAACTCCCCGGTGATCACCGGGCGGACGTACCGGCAGCCCACGGCCCGATCCGCGAGCGCCGCCCAGACGTCGAGTCGTGCGAGGACGGCCGCGGTCCGCTGGACCCGCGCCACCGCCCGCCCGACGTCCGCCCGCAACGCATCGAAGAGCGCCGCCTCCCGCGCCGTCATCCGCTCCTCGGCGCCAAGCACCTTCGCCTCGTACTCCTTGAGCTCCGGCGTCACGTAACGCTCGGCGCCGGCCAGGGTCTGGCGCCGCTCGTAGTCGGACGGGATGCGCGCGGTGTGCGCGTGGGTCACCTCGAGGTAATAGCCGAAGACCTTGTTGAATCCCACCTTGAGCGACGGGATGCCGGTGCGGTCCCGCTCGCGCTGCTGAAGCGTGGCGATGTACTGGCGTCCGCCGTCCCGGAGCGTCCTCAGCTCATCCAGCTCCGCGTCGAACCCCTGCCGGATCACCCCTCCATCGGCGAGCGTGGCAGGGAGCCGCGGCTCGAGGCCGTGATCGAGCCGCGTCGCGAGGTCGGCGAGGAGATCGAACTGCGCGTCCGCCTCGCGAAGCAGCGCGCTCCGGTCGCGCCCGGCGAGGCTCGAGAGAGCCTCGAGGACATCGGGAAGGCGGTGAAACGAATCGCGCAAGGCGCCGAGCTCGCGCGGCGTCGCCCGTCCCGCCGCAGCGCGCCCGCCGAGGCGCTCGAGGTCGCGCACACCGTCGAGTGCCTCCCGGATGCGACTCCGCGCGGGGGCGTCGCCCACGAGGAGCTCCACGGCGTCGAGCCGCTGGTCGATCCCGGCGGCATCGGAGAGCGGTGAGAGCACCCACTGGCGGAGGAGGCGGGCGCCCATCGGCGTCACGGTGGCGTCGATCGTTTCGAGGAGCGTCGTGCCCCGTGCGCCGGGGCGGAGCGGCTCGACGAGCTCGAGGTTCCGCCGCGTCATGTCGTCGAGCCAGAGATGGGCATCGCTCCGGCGAACCGAGGGGCGCGCGAGGTGGGGGAGCCCGGCGGGCTGCAGGTCGGTGAGGTAGCGAAGGAGGGCCCCGGCTGCGCCGAGGGCGACATCATCGCCTGCGCCAAGCCCGAGCCCGTCGAGCGACGCGAGCTGAAAGCGGCGTCCGAGATCGTCCCGGGCGAGCGCGGGATCGAACTCCCATCCTTCGCGCTCGGTGAGGAGCGTGCCCGGACCGACGGCCACGCCGGCACCCGCGGGGCAGACGAGCTCCGCCGGATCGAGTCGGGCGAGCGCATCGGCGAGCCCATCGGCGGTGAGCGTCTCGAGGAGGAATTCGCCCGTCGAGAGATCGATCGCGGCGAGCCCGATCGCCCCGGGCGTCCCGCGCGTCGCCAGCGTCCCGTTGGCGAGCGCCACGAGCCAGTTGTTCCGCCCGCCCGCCACCCAGCCGTCCTGCAGCAGCGCTCCGGGCGTCACCGTCTCGACGACCTCCCGGCGCACGATCCCCTTCGCGAGCTTCGGGTCCTCCACCTGCTCGCAGATGGCGACGCGATGGCCTGCGGCCACGAGCTGCCGCAGGTACTCGGCGGCGGCCTTCACCGGCACGCCGGCGAGGGGGACGCCGTCGCCGCGCGACGTGAGTGTGATGCTCAGGACGCGCGCGCCGAGCTCGGCGTCGTCGAAGAACATCTCGTAGAAGTCGCCCATCCGGAAGAAGAGGATGGCGTTCTGGTGCCGCGCCTTGATCTCGCGGTACTGCTGCATGAGCGGCGTGCTGCCGCCGTTCCTCGGCTCAGCCACGCGCGGCCTCAATCCTCGACCACGAAGGCACCGGGGAAATCGGCGAGGAGCCGTGCGCGCGCCTGGCCGGCCTCCGCGCGCGAAGGCCACCCGCCGGCCCGCACCTTCAGGAAGGCTCCCTCGCGGACGATGCGGGCGGAAAAGCCCAGCCGCTCGAGACGCTGCACGGCGGCATCGGCCGCGGGCTGCGCCGTCGCGGCGACGACCTGCACGCGAAAGGCGGGCGCCGGCTGGGCCGGAGGAGCCGCGCCCGACGGCTCGATGCGGGCCACGAGAGCACCGGGAGACGTCTCGGGCGCGGGGAGGCGGATCGTGTCCGCGGGCGCGGGCGCCGGCGCCGAGGTGTCCGCCGCGGCCACCGCCGGCGGAGCGGGATCGGCTGGCGCGGGTGTGGACTCGGCCGGAGCCGGCGTGATGACCACGGGCGCGGGCGCGGCCTCGGCCGCGGGTCTCTGTTGGGCCGCGAGCGCACCGGATGCCAGGAGATCGCCGGGGCAGCGCCGCGCGAAGCCGTCGAGCTGGGCGCGGACCTCGGGGGAGGATGCGGGTGTCGCCGCGAGGCCGATCCCGACCCAGCGGCAGGCGGACCGCTCGTCCCGGAGATCGAAATGGGTGCGTGCCCCCCAGAAGGCAGCCCAGCCGAGAATGTCGGATTGCGGGAAATCGGAGCGGATCCGCTCGAGCTGACGCACGGCGCCAGGCAGGTTCCCACCGGCGTACTCGAGCTGCGCGAGCTTGAGGAGCGCATCGTCCGCCCAGCGGGAGAGGGGGTGCTCGACCGTCACCTGCTGGAGGTTGCGCTGCATCTCGAGCGCCGTCGGGGCCACGAGCGCGCTGGCGTAGAGCACTTCCGCATAGAGCGGATCGGTGCGCTGCGTGGCGCCGAGGAGGCGCGAGAGCGCCGCCCGCGCGGAGTCGCCCGAGCCCTCCTGGGCCTGCCGCACGGCGGCGATCACGCGGGGATCGCTCTGCGCGTGCGCGAGGGAAACCTGGAGGATCGGAAGCAGGGAAAGGAACAACCCCGCCACGACCCCCGAGCCGAACCGCCCTGCCTTCCGACCGTCCGACCGTCCGACCGTCCGACCATCACTCACGCTGCCACCTTCCCTCCGAGCGCCAGCCGCATCACGAGATCGGCCAGCAGTCCACGTTCATCCGAGAGCGTCGTGCTCTTGAGTCCCCGATCGGTCTCCAGCGCCGCGCGGACCGCGTCGGTGAGCCGCGGCGCCGGCCACGCGGGCGCCCAGCGGGCCCAGCGCGCCGCCTCCTCGCTCCAGGGAAGGAGACCGAAGGGCCGGCCGGCGCGGAGGGCATCGAAGGCGGCCCGTTCGAGCTGGCCCCCGCGCGAGCGCGCGTCGTAGGCGGCGCGCACGACTCCGAGCGCCACGAGCGTGGTGCCGAGGAGCGTCACGAGCTTGACGCCACTGATTCCCGGCTGATCGAGGACGCGCTCGAGCAGCGTCACGCCGCGAGCGGCATTCCCCTCCATGACGGCATCGCGCCAGTCGAAGATGGTCTCGCCGTGCCGGATGCCGACGAGCTCGCCCACGCGTTCGGCGGTAATCGGGCCTTCGGACGCGATCGCCGAGAACTTCTCCAGCTCCGCACGGAGCGTCGCGAGGTCACCGCCCGTGCACTTGAGCAGGTGTGCCGCCCCGCCCGGTGCAAACGCCACCCCCGCCTCGGCGGCACGGCGCTCGAGCCATTTCTCCGCTTCGGCGGCCGTGGCGGTGGGAAACGTCACGCTCACCGAGCGCGCCGCGAGCTCCTTGTCTTCCTTCTCCTCCCCCGCCCCCTGCACGAGCACGACGATCGTCTCGGGCGACGGGCGCTCCAGATAGGCGAGGAACGCGGCGCGGGCCTTCGTCTTCCGCTTCCACTGCTCCACGTCCCGGATCACGACGACGCGCCGCTCCGCCATCATCGGGAGCGTGTTGCAGAGCGCCTCGACCGATTCGGGGTCCAGCTGGCCGGCGGAGCGGACATCGAGGTTGAAGTCCCGGGTCCCGGGATCGACGGCCCGTTCGAGGAGGTATCGGAGCGCCTCCTCCTTCAGCACGTCCTCCGGACCGTGGAAGTAGTACGCGCGGTCGAAATCGCCCTTCCGGAGTGCGGCGGCCAATTCCTTTCTGGAGCGGGAGGGCATGCCCAATGTTAGCGACGGGGCGAGGGGCGGGGGAGTGTCGCCACGTAGAGCAGCGCCACGAGCGTCTTTGCGTCACTCACCGCCCCTGCATGGACCAGCGCCATCGCCTCGGACCAGGGCATCGTGTGGACCTCGACGAACTCGTCCGCTTCCCGCGCGTGCTCACCGGCCGTCAGCGCATCGGCGGCAAAGAGATGGATCCGCTCGTCGGTGAATCCGGGCGTGGTGTGGATCATGGTGAGCCGGCGAACGGTGCCGGCCGTGTACCCGGTCTCCTCGGTGAGCTCCCGGCGGGCGCACGCCTCGGGCGCCTCGCCCGGATCGAGCCGGCCGGCGGGGATCTCCCACATGAACCCGTCGGCGGCGTGCCGGAACTGGCGGATCAGCACGATGCGCGGGTCGGCCGAATCGGGGGGATCGAGGAAGGGGACGACCGCCGCGGCGCCGGGATGCCGGATCATCTCGAGGGTCCCCGTGGAGCCGTCGGGAAAGGCGACGGTGTCGACGTCGAGATTGACGATCCGGCCGGTGTGGACGCGGGTGGTGGAAACGAGGGTCATGGTCGTGCCGGGTCGGGGAGATGCAAAGGGGCGGCCGAAGCCGCCCCCGCGGGGACTGCCCAACTTGCTGCAAGCTACGGCAGGGGCCGGCCCTCCGCATCGAGAACGGCGACGGGGCCCAGCCCGAGCGCCTCGACCGGCGCCCGGATCTGCGCCAGATCGCCCACCACGACGACGGTGAACTGCTCGGGCTGCAGGTAACGCCGCGCCACACGGGTCACGTCGGCGGGCCGAACCGCCTGCACCCGGGAGAGGTAGGCCGTCATCTCCGACTCCGGCAGCCCGAAGAAGGCGAGATCGGCCAGCTGGCTCACCACGCCGCTGTTGGTCTCAATGGTGCGCGGATAGGACTGCACGAGGAGCCGCTTGGCGAACGCCACCTCCTCGGCGGTGACCGGCCGGCCGGCGCGGATCTCCCTGAGCTCGCGCATGAACTCGATCAGCGAGCTGTCGGTCTTGGCGGTAAAGACGCCGGCGCTGGCGACGAACGGGCCGGCGCCGCGGGCGAAGGTCCACCCGCTGCGTGCGCCGTAGGTGTACCCCTTCCCCTCGCGCAGGTTCATGTTGATCCGGCTCGAGAACTGGCCGCCGAGAATCGCGTTGAGGACCTGGAGGGCGTAGTAGTCGGGATCGGTGGACCGGGCCGCGCCGGGATGGCCGATACGGATCTCGCTCTGTGCCGCGCCCGGCTTGTCGATGAGGTAGACGGCGGCGGGACGGGCGGCGGGGCGAGCGGGAATCGCCGCCGCGGTGGCGGGCAGCGCGGCGCGCTCCCAGCTCCCGAGCGCATTCGTCGCCAGCGTCATCGCCTCGTCGGGCGTTACGTCGCCCACGACCACCAGCACGGCGTTGTTGGGGCGGTAGAGCGAGCCGTAGAAGCTGGTGATGTCGTCCCGCGTGATCGCTCCGATCGTCTCGACCGTCCCGTCCCCGGGACGACCGTAGGGGTGGTCCGGCCCGTAGACCCGCTGGGCGAACGTCCGGGACGCGATCACCGTCGGCTGGTCCTTCTGCTGCCGGAGCGCCTGCAGGCGCGACTTCCGGTCGCGCTCGATCTCCTCGTCGGCAAATGCCGGCCGGGTGACCAGCTCGCCCATGAGCGCAAACGCCGCAGCGCCGGTCTTCTTGAGCGTCGAGAGCGACACCATCGTCCGCTCGTCGGACGCAAAGGCACCGAGATTGGCGCCGAGGGCGTCCACCGCGCGTGCAAACTCGAGCGCGGATCGGCTCGCGGTTCCCTCATCGAGGAGCCCCGCGGTCATGCTGGCGAGCCCGGCCTTTGCCCCGTCGTGCGCGGACCCCGCGCGAATGACGAGCGCGGCATTGATGGTGGGGAGCTCACGCTGGGTCACCGTCCAGACCTGCAGGCCGTTCGGGAGCGAGCGCTTCACGACGGTGGGCGTTGCGACGGCGGGCGCGGGCCCCGGCGCCGGAGGCACCGACCGGTCGAGCTGGGCGGACAGGAGTCCCGGGATCGCGACGGCAAGGAGCGCCGTGGCGAGGGCGTGGTGTGCGAGCGATCGCTTCATGGGGTGGCCTCCGCGGGCTGTGCCGCCAGCTCGCGCTTGCCGGCAGGGACGGTCGAGAGGACCACGTGCGGGCGATTCACCAGCCAGGTCCGCGCCACGCGCCGCACGTCGTCGGCGGTGACGGCGCGGAAGCGCGCGAGGTCCTCGTTGAAGAGCTCGGGCTTTCCCTTGAACGTGTAGTAGCTGTTGAGGCGGTCCGCCTTGCCGAGCGTCGAAGCCAGCGACATCACGAACTGGGACTCGGCCCCGTTCTTCGCGGCGACCAGCTCCTCTTCGGTGGGTCCCTCGGTGGCGAGCCGGTTGATCTCCTCGTACACCACGCGCTCCATCTGGGAGAGGCTCGTGCCTTCGCGCGCCATCACGCTCACCTGGAAGGCACCGGCGATCTCCCGCGCACTGTGGTTTGCCGAGACGCTCTGGGCCGCCTGATCCCGGTAGACCAGCCGCTCGTAGAGCCGCGAGGTCTTTCCCTGGCCGAGGACGTTGGCGAGCATGTTCAGCGCGGGCTCGTCGGCGTGCCAGAGCTCCACGGCGGGCCAGGCGATCTGGACCTGCGGCAGCGTGACGCGATCCTCGAGGATCTCGCGGATGTCGGCCGTGAGCGGCGCCGCGCGGGGACGGGGCTCGGGAATCGGCTCCCCCCGCGGGATCGCCCCGAAGTACTTCTCCGCGAGCCGCCGGACCTCGGCCGGCCGCACGTCGCCCGCCACGACCAGGGAGGCGTTGTTCGGGGCGTACCAGGTGCGGAAGAAGCTCTTCACGTCCTCCATCGAGGCGGCGGTGAGGTCCTCCTGGTAACCGATGGTGGGCCAGTGATAGGGGTGGTCCTCGGGGTAGAGCAGCTCGCCCATCCTGATGAAACTCATCCCGTACGGCCGGTTCTCGTAGTTCTGGCGCCGTTCGTTCTTCACCACGTCGCGCTGGTTGGTCAGCTTCTCCTCCGTCATGGCATCGAGAAGGAACCCCATCCGGTCCGCCTCGAGCCAGAGGACGCGCTCGAGATAGTTGACGGGCACGAGCTCGAAGTAGTTGGTCCGGTCGGCATTGGTCGAGCCGTTCAGGGTGCCGCCCGCCTCCTGGATGAAGGCGAAGTGCTTGTCGTCGCCGACGTGCTTCGAGCCCTGGAACATCATGTGCTCGAAGAGGTGGGCAAAGCCGCTGCGGCCCTCGACCTCGCGGCCCGAGCCGACGTGATACCAGACGTTGACGGCGGCCACCGGCGCCGAGTGGTCCTCGTGCACGATCACCGTCAGCCCGTTCGGCAGCGTGAACGTCTCCGTCGGCACCCGGAGCTCCTGGGCGTGCGCGGCGGCGGGGCCGGCGAGTGGAAGCGCGGCGACCCCCGCCGCGAGGAGCAGCAACCGTCTCATGGACTCACCTCTTTCCCGTTGTAATCCCGCACTTCCACCGGCCCGAGCCCGAGCGCCTCGAGGCCGGGGCGAATGGTGGCGATGTCTCCCACCACCACGACGGTGAGCTTCGACGGATCCAGGTATGTCCGCGCCGCTCGCTGGACATCCGCCGCGGTCAGCTTCGAGATGGCCGCGAGATCGGCCGGAATCGTCTCGAGCGGGAGGCCGAACTCGTCGAGCATCGCGAGCTGCGCGGCCACGTCCCCCGTCGTCTCGAAGTCCCCCAGGGCGCCGAGCGTCAGGTAGGCGCGGCCGCGGTCGAGCTCGGCCTGGCTCACCGGCGAGGTCCGGATCCGCTCGAACTCCTGGAAGAAGATCGCGAGCGAGCTGTCGGTGACGTTGGTCCGCACCTGCGCGCTGGCGCCGAACGGTCCGGGGAGCGGTCGCCACTGGTAGCCGGAGAAGGCGCCGTAGGTATAGCCCTTCTGCTCGC
>DASTYH010000096.1:0-4558 GCA_035765075.1 Gemmatimonadales bacterium | reverse complement strand
GCTACCACGTGGCGGGCGCGCCCGAGTTCCAGGACTGGCTCGACCGGGAGCGGAGCCGCCTCCGTCGGGCCGGCGCCGACGCCGCCCGCACTCTCGCCGAGAGCGCGGCGGGACTCGACCGGGACGACGACGCGCTTCGGTATGCCCGCCGGGCCGTGGCGCTCGATCCCCACGACGAGACGGCGCTCCGCCTGCTCCTCACCCTGCTCGACGCCGCGGGCGACCGGGCCGGCGCCCTCCGCGCCTTCGACGACTTCTCCCGGCGGCTCGCCGCCGAGCTCGACCTCGAGCCGTCCGAGGAGACGCGCACGCTGATCGAGGGCATCGCCCGGAGCGCCCGCGGTGCGGGCGCGGCGGCGCAGGCGGCGGGTGTCGCACCCGGCCCGATTGCCCTGGGGGACGTGTCGCCCACCACCGTCGCCGTTCTCCCCTTCGCCATCCGGGGCGATCCTGCGTTCGCCTGGCTGGGCGACGGAATCGTGGACCTCCTCGCCACCGCGCTCGACGGCGCCGGCGATCTCCGGGCCGCGGACCCCCGCGCGCTGATCCGCCTGATCGAGCGGGAGGGATGGGAGGCGCAGGATCCGGTGGGCGCGGCGGCGATCGCGCGGCAGCTGGGCGCGGGCCGCTACGTCCTCGGCACCATCGTGGCCGCCGGAGGACGGCTCCAGGCCACGGCGGGATTCTACCGGGACGGCGGCGAGCAGGAGCTCTCGGTCCAGGCGAGCGCGGTGGGCGAGGGCGAAGTCTTCGAGCTGGTGGACGAGCTGGCGCGCCAGCTCCTGGCGGCGGGGCACGCCGGACCCGGGGCCCGGCTCAGCCGGCTCGCCGCGCGGACCACCAGCTCGATGCCCGCACTCAAGGCCTATCTCGTCGGGGAGCGGCATCTCCGGGCGGGCCGGTACTACGACGCGATGGAGGCGCTGCAGGAAGCGGTGGCGGCGGACCCCACGTTCGCGCTGGCCTATTACCGGTTTGCCGGCGCCGCCGGCGGCTGCGGGATGCCGGAGCTCGCGCGCCAGCTCGCCGAGCTGGGGGCGGAGCACCGGAACCGGCTCTCGGAGCACGACCGCTATCTCTTCGATGCCCAGCGCGCCTGGCTCAACGGCGCCGTGGCGGAGGCGGAGGCGCACTACGCCACGATCACGAGCGTCTACCCCGGCGACGTCGAGGCCTGGTTCCTCCTTGGCGACCTCCTCTTCCACTCGAACCCCCTCCGCGGCCGGAGCGCCACCGAGGCGCGCCCCGCCTTCGAGCATGCGCTCGCGCTCGAGCCGGGGCACGTGACGTCGCTCGTGCATCTCGCGCGGATCGCGGCGCTCGAGGGGAACCGCGAGGAAGCGCTGGCGCATGCGGAGCGCGTCATCGCGCTGAGCCCCGAGGGCGACGAGGTCCTCGCGATGCGCGCCTTCCGCGCCCATGCGCTCGGCGATGCCGACGAGATCGCCGAGGTCATTGCGGCGCTCCGGAGCGCGCGCCTCGCCGCCATCGCCCTCGCCTTCACCGATGTCGCGGTCTACGCGGGCGATCTCGCGGCGGCGGAGTCGTTCGCGCGGGCGCTCACCGGCGTCGCGCGCTCCGACGAGATGCGCGCACTCTTCCACGTGCAGCTGGCCCACCTGGCGCTCGCGCGAGGCGCGCCCGCCGACGCCCTCGCCGAGGCCGCGGCTGCGGAGCGGCTCGACCGGGCGTGGGGACTCGAGACCCGGGCGCTCTTCGCCTCCCTCCCCTTCGGCGGGATCGGGGAGAGTGAGGCGCGCGCCGCGCGGGACTCACTTGTCGGATGGGACGCCTCCCGCGTGCCGGCCAGCAACTTCATCATCTTCGCGATGCACAACGGGCTCCACCCGCACCTCCGGCTCTATCTCCTCGCCCTCCTCGAGGCCCGCCTCGGCGATCTCGACGCGGCCCGGGGCCACGCCGAGGCGCTCATTGCCCTCCCGCCGGTCCCCGGCGCGGAGGCGATCTCCCACCAGCTCACCCGCGGCGCCCTCGCGCGGGTCCTCTGGGCGGAGGGGAAGCCGGAGGAGGCGCTCGCCGAGCTGGGACAGGGAGAGGGCGAGGCCTGGTTCCTCCTCACCGTGGCGTCGCCCTTCTATTCGCAGGCCTTCGAGCGCTACATGCGGGCGGAGCTGCTGACGGAGCTGGGGCGGGGCGACGAAGCGGAAGGCTGGCGCCGCTCCATCGCGGAGCGGTCGCCATATGAGATCATCTATCGAGGCGTGTGATGTTGAACCACGGAGGCGCGGAGACTCGGAGGATGTCGTGGGCTCCTGGGCCATTTCCGCCTCGTGCGCGAAGCTGAAACGGGAACCCCTAAAAAATCTCTCTCGCGATCCCTGCCTGAGGAGACCAACGCCTCCGAGACAGGAGCCCTCCGCGTCTCCGCGCCTCCGTGGTTCAATAGACTACCGCACCCCAACAAGCCCGCGAACCGCTTCGATCATGCGGGGCGAGTCGTAGCCGACGCCGTCCTTGAAGACGGTGACGACGTTGCGGATCTCGGCGGGCTTGGCGATCGGGTCGCCCCGGATCACCACGAGGTCGGCGAGCTTCCCGGCGGTGACGCTGCCGAGGTCCTTGTCGACGCCGAGGATCGTCGCGCCGTTCAGCGACATGATCCGGAGCGCCTCGACGGGCGTGAAGCCGCCCTCGATCAGGAGCTCGTAGTTCCGCTGGTCCCCGAAGCCGGGGAGGGCGCCGCCGTTGCCGGTCGGGTCCACGCCGGCGCCGAGGAGCCCGCCCGCCCGCACGAAGGCGACCTCGTATTCCTGCGCCTTGCGGAAGATCTCGGGGGAGATCGCCGATGCGCCGGGTTCGGCGAGCCGAGCGCGGGAGGCGAGGTATTCGCTCCGGACGTCGGGACTCATCGCGTCGAGCATGCGCTGCTCGATCGGCGGGCGGTTGGGGACGAAGAGCTCGTAGACCGCGAGCGTGGACGTCATCGGGACCTTGCGGGCGAGCATCTCCCGGAAGGTGGTCTTCACCGCCTCGCTGTTGAGGTCGAGGCTCTCGAGCTTCGAGCGGGAGCCGTCGGGGCAGACGTCCGGCACCTTGTCGGGATCGTAGTCGGTGTTGACGAAGAGCCCGTGCTCCAGGTTGTCGATCCCCGCCGCCACCGCCTCCCGGAAGCTCACCGAGCAGAGGTGTCCCGTCACCTTCACGCCGCGCTTGTGCGCCTCGTCCGCCGCGGCGCGGAGCACCTCGCGGCTCACGGAGGTGTAGAACTTGAGCCAGGTGGCGCCCTCGGATGCCCAGTACGCCACGACGCGGCGCGCGTCGGCGGGCGTCATCACCTGGTGCATGCTCCCGTTGCCGGTCTCCCCGGTGATGTAGGGGCCGGTGATGTGCATCCGGGGGCCGGGAAGCCGTCCCGCGTCCACCGTCCGCTTCAGGTTGATCTCGTGGTACGGCGAGTAGCTGCCGGTGGTGCGGATGGTGGTGACGCCGCTCGCGAGGTAGAGGAGCGGGCTGGTGAAGTTCCCCTGCGTCCCGCGCTGCGCGGTGGTGTAGTACGTGTGGTCGTGGAGGCCGACGAGGCCCGGGATCACCGTATGGCCGGTGAGGTCGAGCCGGGTGGCGCCCGCCGGGACCGTGGCGCTCGCGGCGGGGCCGACCGACTGGATCCGCCCGTTGGCGATCACGACCGTCTGGTCCTCGACCGGCGCCGCGCCCGTGCCATCCACCACCCGCACATGCTCGAGCGCCACCACCGGACCCTCGACACTCACGAAGCGCTTCGCCCCCGGCCCCAGCTGGGCCGCACTCTGCGCCGCCACCGGCGCGGTCACGAAAGCACCAAGCAGGATTACACCAGCGATGCGCATCCGGCCTCCAATTGGAAGGATCTTTGTCGTTGCAACGCGAAGGCACGGAGACGCGAAGGCGCGAAGAACCGCCTTGCTGTGGTCCCGGGGCCCCCCTTCGCGTCTTCGTGCCTTCGTGGTCAGAAGAAGATCATTCAATGCTCAGGACGAGATGCATCCCGGCTTCGAGGTGCTCGGCGATGTGGCAGTGCAGCATCCAGCGGCCGGGGTTGTCGAATTCGACGTAGAGGTCCACCGTCTCCCCCGCGGGCACGATCACCGTGTCCTTCCAGACGCGATCCCGTACCTGCCGGCCGTTCCGCGACACCACCGCGAAGCGCTGCCCGTGGAGGTGGATGGGATGGTGCATCGGATGGAGGGAACGGCGGTCGTTCACCAGGCGTAGGAGGATGCGGTCGCCGCGGCGAAAGCGCCAGTCCACCGCCATGTTCTCCCGGCCGGAGGCGCTGTCCCGGAGGACCCATTCGACGTCACGGCCGGTGGCGAGCCAGTCCATCATCGGCATGAGCCCGGCCCACTCCACCGGCATCACCCACGCCGTGTCGAGCCGGAGCGCCTGCACGAGCCCGAAGGGGAGCTCCCCCGTCCGGAGGCCGAGCACGAGTGTCCGGTCGGGCCCGCGCCCCGCCGCCGAATCGGCCGCCGCGAACTCCGGCTCGAGGTCGGCATGCCGGCGGAGGCGCGCATGATCGTCCGCGAGATCCGGCGCCGCCACCCGGCCGCTTACCTCC
>DASTYH010000095.1:0-2044 GCA_035765075.1 Gemmatimonadales bacterium | reverse complement strand
CTGTCAGACAGTGCGGCACCCGACCTTACATCTGCGCGGCAGTGTCCCGCGTGACCATCGTGTCCCGCATCGAATCCATCGGCATCATCGTGTCGGCCGGAGCCGCGGCAGGGGCCGGCATCATCGTGTCGGCCGTGGTGCCGGCGTCGGCCGGCGGGGCCTCCTCGGCACACGCGGCGACGGCAACAAGCATGGCGGCGATCATGAGCTTCTTCATTTCCGCTCCTCGTGCTGAGATAAGGTGGCGAGCCGGTCCCGCCGGCTCAGCTATGCCGCACTGTCGCAGGGCATAACGGCGCACGAAGTTAAGGCGCTCAACCACGGTGTCAAGATAACTCGCCGCTTTCCGTCCATACCGGCACAATACCGAAACCCTGACCATCCGCTCAGTCAGGCGGAGTAACACCTTTTCCAGGAACGAGTTGCCACTCATGCTACCCCGCACACTCGGCGAGCTGCGCACCTCCCGCTGGTCGGAACCGCCCCTCCGCGGCCGCTCGGTGCGCGACGAGCTTCGCGCCAACCTCCGCGCCCGCCTCGAGGCCGGCGAGCCCCTCTTTCCGGGGATCGTGGGCTATGAGGACACGATCCTCCCCCAGCTGGTGAACGCCCTCCTCTCCCGGCACCATTTCATCCTCCTCGGCCTCCGCGGCCAGGCCAAGAGCCGCATTCTCCGCGCCCTGACCTCGTTCCTCGACGAGCGGATCCCGGTGATCGCGGGGAGCGAGGTGAACGACGATCCCTTCGCGCCCATCTCCCGTTTCGGCCGCGAGCGGATCGCGGAGTGCGGGGACGCCACCGCCATCGCCTGGCTCGCGCGCGACCAGCGCTACGTGGAGAAGCTCGCGACTCCCGATGTCACGATCGCCGACCTCATCGGCGACCTCGATCCGATCAAGGCGGCGCGCGGCGGCCACCTCCTGGCCGACGAGCTCACCATGCACTTCGGGCTCCTCCCGCGCGCCAATCGCGGCATCTTCGCCATCAACGAGCTCGCCGACCTGAGCGGCAAGGTCCAGGTGGGCCTCTTCAACGTGATGCAGGAGGGCGACGTCCAGATCAAGGGCTACCCCGTGCGGCTGCCGCTCGACGTCCTCCTCGCCTTCACCGCCAATCCGGAGGACTACACCGCGCGCGGGAAGATCATCACGCCGCTCAAGGACCGGATCGGCTCCGAGATCCTCACGCACTATCCCCGCTCGGTCGAGCTCGGCATGGAGATCACGGAGCAGGAGGCGTGGACCGCGCGGGACCAGGCCGCCGACGTGCCCGACTTCGTCCGCGAGGTCATCGAACGCGTCGCCTTCGAGGCGCGGCGGGAGAAGCGCGTGGACCAGCGCTCGGGAGTGAGCCAGCGCCTCCCGATCACCGTGCTCGAGAACGCCGTCTCGAACGCGGAGCGGCGCGCGCTCGCGAGCGGCGAGACCGCGATCGTGCCGCGCGTGAGCGACGTCTACGCGGCGGTTCCCGCCATCACCGGAAAGCTGGAGCTGGAGTACGAGGGAGAGCTGGTGGGCGGGGACACGATCGCGCGGGAGCTCATCCGCCGAGCCGCCGGAGCCACGCTCGCCGAGCGCGCGGGCGATCTGTCACTCGACACGGTGGTCGCCTGGTTCGATGCCGGCGGGATCCTCCGCATCTCCGGCGACGAGCCCGCCGCGATCTGCGTTCGCGGCTTCGAGACCGTCCCCGGCCTGGTGGACGCCGCCGTCGCCGCCGGACTCGCCACCCGCGCCGACGCCCCGCGACTCACCGCCGCCTGCGAGCTGATCCTCGAGGCCCTCGCCGACCAGAAGCGCATCAGCCGGAGCGATGAGCTGGGGTGGACGAGGAGGCGGCGATAGGGGGGAGCGGCGGGAGCGGCGGGAGCGGCGGGAGCGGCGGCCGGCGTGGCCGGAGCCGGGTCGAGCAGCTTCTTGACCGCGTCCGACACGACTGCGCCGTCCTTGGTGATCACGGTCGCCTTCGTGACCTCGTCCTCGAAGTCGAGGTGGAGGTTGCCGTCCTTGACCATCCCGAGC
This sequence comes from Gemmatimonadales bacterium, assembly GCA_035765075.1. Lineage (GTDB taxonomy): Bacteria > Gemmatimonadota > Gemmatimonadetes > Gemmatimonadales > GWC2-71-9 > CAMLLJ01. Next base: position 23 of record DASTYH010000095.1, on the reverse strand, counting down.
AGGAGCGCCGAGATGTTCCGGGC
>DASTYH010000094.1:0-3496 GCA_035765075.1 Gemmatimonadales bacterium | reverse complement strand
GCAGGAGCCGCTCACCCTGCGGCGGGCCATCGAGCTCGCGCAGTCGCAGGGGAACCAGGCGGTGGCGGCGAAGGCGGCCCGTGACGCCGTGTTCTTCCGCCACCGCGCCTTCTCCGCCCGCCAGCTCCCGCAGCTCTCCTTCGGCGGAACCCTCCCTCGGTACAATCGCGCCATCATTCCGGTGATCCAGCCCGATGGGAGCACGCTCTTCCGTCCGCAGGACCAGACCGACGCCGACCTGACCGCCACCGTGTCGCAGCAGCTTCCGACCGGCGGTGACTTCTTCGTCTCCTCCTCCCTCGCGACGCTCTCGGTGACGGGAGACGAGTCCTTCCGGACCTGGTCCTCCACGCCGATCTCCGTCGGCGTCCGCCAGGACCTCTTCCGGCCGAACACCCGGGGCCTCGACCGCCGGGAGCAGCCGTACCGCACGGAACTGGCGGAGCGGCTGTTTCGCGAGGCGCGCGAGGAAATCGCCCTGGAGGTCACGAACCGGTTCTTCGACGTGCACGCGGCCGGCGTGACCCTCGCCAACGCGACCACCAACGTCGCCGTGAACGACACGCTCTACCGGCTCAATACCGGGCGGTTCGAGGTCGGGAAGATCGGCGAGAACGACCTGCTGCAGAGCGAGCTGGCGCTTCTCCGTGCGCGGACCGCGCTCGATGGCGCGCGGCTCGAGCTCGAGCGCGCGAAGTCCGCGCTGCGGCTGGCACTCGGCCTCGCACCCGGTGCCCCCGTCGAGCTCGTCGTTCCCTCGGAGGTCCCCGCGTTTCCGGTCGACACCGCCCTCGCGGTATCCGAGGCGCGCAGAAACCGTTCGACGACGACGGGGGCCGAGCTGAGCGGGATCCAGGCCGAGCGTCGGGTGACCGAGGCGCGATTGAACAGCGGCTTCGGCGCGACGGTGCAGGCGAGCGTCGGCTTCAATGCCACGGGTTCGGCGTTCGAATTCGCGTATCGGAACCTGCTGGAGGCACGGCAGGTGGTGGTGAGCGTGGACATCCCGCTCGTGCAGTGGGGAGCGCGGCGTGCGGGCGTGCAGGCAGCGGAAGCGGAGCGGGAGGAGGCCGAGCGGAATGCGCGGATCTCGGTCGATCAGGCGGCGCAGGATGCCCATTTCGCGGCGCTGCAGCTGGAGCAATCGCGCCGGGCGCTCGCCATTTCCGCCAAGGCCGACACCGTTGCGGCAAAGCGCTTCGAAGTCGCCTACAACCGCTACGTCATCGGGCGCATCGCGATCGACAACCTGTATGTCGCGCAGGGAGAGAAGGACCAGGCCCTCATGCAGTATGGCCAGGCGCTGCGCGCGCACTGGGTTGCCTACTTCCGCCTGCGCCGCCTCACGCTCTACGATTTCGAGCGGGGTGTCCCGATTCAGTAGCCGCGGCATCAGGACCCGGGGGGCGGCCGTGGCTGCTCCCCCCCTCCGGCTGCGGCACTACGATGCCGCTGCCCGGATTTCGTCCTCCACGGTCGCCACCCGCTCGGGGGCGATCCACCCGTGCTCGGCGGCGTGCCGGGCGGCGGCCAGCGTGTCCTCGACCAGCACCATCCTCGTGCCGAGCGTCCCCACCTCGTCCGCGATGTTGCGCACCTGGGCCGCCCGAATGGGATTGGCGGTCACGTCGCGGATGTAGATCGCGGCCACCCGCCCCGGATGGCGGCGCGCCATGTCGCGATAGATCTCCGGATCCTGCTGGCCGCTGTCGCCCACCAGAATGAAGGCGATGTCGGGATAGGTCGTGAAGATGAGCTCGATCGCCTCGGCCTTGTGCGAGTGGTGGCCGCGGGGGAGGAAGGTCTCGCGCGACATCGTCCAGTCGCGCAGGAGGAGCGGCCCCACGGGGATTCCCCTGACCTCCAGGAACTCGACCAGGAAGTCGTGCAGGTTCCACGGGCTGCTCGACACGTAGAAGATCGGCGTGGGGAGCGTGCCGTCCACTCCCGCGTGGAGCGCCCGGTAGAAGGGCGCGACGCCGGGGAAGGGAAGCCGGGTTCGCGGGTTCTCCAGAAAATTGGAGGCGACCAGCCGCATCAGGCGGCGGACGCCGGTGCGGATCACGGTGTCGTCGAGATCGCTGATCACGCCCAGCCGCGTGCCGCTCGCCGGAACGAGCACCCGGCCTTCGGAGCCGACGCCGCTCGGCTGAAGAAGCTCGGCGTGCACCGGTCGCCAGCCGGTGGCGTCCGGCTCGGGGAGGCCGCCGGCAAGCCAGGTGTGAAAGTATCCCTCCCGGTCGGTCACCACCTCTTCCTGCGCGTTCCCGTAGCGCACCAGCACGCGCGCGCCGGGGATCTCGTCGCTCTCGAAGCGGCGAAGCGCCGCAAAGAAATTCCGCCAGCGGGGATCGCCGGCTCCCGAGGGCGCGGTATGGCGCACCTCGAGGACCCGCCCCATGACCCGCACCCGCTCCGCCGTCCCGAACCCCCGGTACACGAATGCGGCGATCGGGTCGGGGGTTCCGCCGCGCCAGCCGATGCCGATGGCAGCGTCCACCCTCCGTTCGATACCCTCGATCGTTCGCGCCAGGCGCGCTCCCCAGTCGATCTCCCCGCGTCGTTCCTTCATCGTCGCGCGTCTCTCCTCGTGGACCGCTTAAGTTCCGGTATGACCCTGCTCGACCGTTTTCGCCACCACCTCGCGGAGCTCGCGCCCGCCCCCGGGACCGCACTGGTCGCCGTCTCCGGCGGGGCCGATTCGCTGGCGCTTCTGGACCTGCTGGTCCGGTGCAGCGACGCCCACGCACTCGGGCTCGTCGTGGCGCACGTGGATCACGGTCTCGCCGCGGAGAGCGCCGCGGTGGCCGCGAGCGTGGCGCGCGCGGCAGAAAGGTATGCGCTTCCCTTCGCGAGCGTACGCCTCGACCTCCCCGCCGGGACCGGTGAAACCGGCGCCCGTACGGCCCGCTGGGCCGCGCTCCGGCACCTGGCCAGGGAGCTCGGCGCATCCCTGATCGTGACCGCCCACCACGCGGACGATCAGGCGGAGACGGTCCTGATGCGGGCGCTCAGGGGATCGGGGCCTGCCGGGCTGGCGGCGATGCGACCGTCCGCGTCGGGAGTCCTCCGTCCGCTGCTGCCGTTCCGGCGGGAAGAGCTGGCCCGCTACGTGCGCGAGCGGGGACTCGATTCGTGGAGTGACCCCGCCAATGAGGACGAGCGCCATCTCCGCTCGTGGCTCCGCCACCGGGTATTTCCGGTGCTCGAAACACGACTCGACGAGGTGGTGCCGCGCCTCGCGCGCGTCGCGGCGTCGGCCCGCCGTAACGCCGAGGCCTGGGAGCAGATGCTCGAGGCCCTTCCGGCGCTCGAGTTCCGCTTCGAGCCGGACGGCGTTTCCGTTGCTGCACATGCACTTGCGGGCTATGATTCGCGTATCGGTGAAGCGCTGGTCGCGGCGCTTGGCCGCCGGGCGGGGGTCACCATCGGGCCGCGACGGGCCGCGAGGCTCCTGGCGCTCGCGGCGGAGGCCCGGAGCGGTTCGACCGTGCCG
>DASTYH010000093.1:0-3587 GCA_035765075.1 Gemmatimonadales bacterium | reverse complement strand
CAACGCACGTCTGACCCCTGGCTCGTCGTCCACGACGAGACAGCGGGCGGTTCCTTCCGGAACCGGATCCGAAACCGGAAATGTCATGTATCCATCCCAGGCTGACGGAGCCCACGAGCCGCGCCACCCGAACCAACTTTGTCTATAATACGTTGGTGAGAACAGACGTAGGGTAGGCATTTTGAAGCCGAATGTAAACACCGGGACGGGAGACGAGGGCATGAACAGCTTCGGGACGCGGGCCAGATTGACCGCCGGCGGGCGCAGTTTCGAGATCTTCCGGCTCCCCGCGCTCGCGGAGCGGGGACTCGAGATCGGCAGGCTGCCGTACTCGCTGCGGATTCTTCTGGAGAACCTCCTCCGGCGCGAGGACGGTGTCACCGTCACCCGGGACGACATCGAGGCGCTGGCCCGCTGGCGCCCCGGAGCGACCGCCGAGCGCGAGATCGCCTTTGCGCCCGCGCGCGTGCTGCTGCAGGACTTCACCGGCGTGCCGGCGGTGGTGGACCTGGCCGCCATGCGCGATGCCATGGCAGCCCTCGGGGGAGACCCGAAGCGGATCAACCCGCTCCAGCCGGTCGAGCTGGTGGTGGATCACTCGGTCCAGGTGGACGCCTTCGGATCGCACGAGGCATTCGCGCTGAACGAGGAGCTCGACTACGGCCGGAACCGCGAGCGCTACGCCTTCCTTCGCTGGGGCCAGCGCGCATTCGACAACTTCCGCGTCGTTCCCCCGAACACCGGCATCGTGCACCAGGTGAACCTGGAGTATCTCGCCCGGGTGGTCTTCACCTCGGATGAGAACCCGCGCGCGGAAGGCGCGCCCCAGGCCTACCCCGACACTGTCGTGGGGACCGACTCCCACACGCCCATGGTGAACGGTCTCGGCGTGCTGGGCTGGGGCGTGGGCGGGATCGAGGCGGAGGCCGCCATGCTCGGCCAGCCGGTGAGCATGCTCATCCCGGACGTCATCGGCTTCCGGCTCTCTGGCCAGCTCCGCGAAGGGACCACGGCCACCGATCTCGTCCTCACGGTGACCGAGCTGCTCCGGAAGAAGGGCGTCGTGGGCAAGTTCGTCGAGTTCTACGGGCCCGGCCTTTCGAATCTCCCGCTCGCCGACCGGGCGACGATCGGCAACATGTCGCCCGAGTACGGCGCGACCTGCGCGATCTTCCCGGTGGACAGCGTCACGCTCGACTATCTCCGCTTTACCGGCCGCTCGGAGGAGCGGGTGGCGCTGGTCGAGGCGTACATGAAGGAGCAGGGGCTCTTCCATTCCGCCGCCTCCCCCGAGCCGGTATTCACCGACACCGTCTCGCTCGATCTCTCCACGGTCGAGCCGAGCATCGCCGGCCCGCGCCGGCCGCAGGACCGCGTGCGCCTGGCCGACGTGGGGGAGTCCTTCCGCAAGGCGCTCCCGATGCTGATGCCCGCCCGCTCGCAGGCGCAGACCCCGAAGGACGCCGCGGTCGGCACGGCGACCGGCCCCGGGGTTCCCGGCGTCTGGGGCGAGGGATCGAAGGAGTCGCCCGCCGCCGCCCCGGCAGCGGAGGTGGAGATCGACCACGGCTCCATCGTGATCGCGGCCATCACGAGCTGCACGAACACCTCGAATCCCGCGGTGATGCTCGCGGCCGGCCTCGTCGCGAAGAAGGCGGTCGAGCGCGGGCTCGAGCGGAAGCCCTGGGTCAAGACGAGTCTCGCCCCGGGCTCGAAGGTCGTGACGCGCTACTACGAGAAGTCGGGCCTCGACCGGTATCTCGACCAGCTCGGGTTCCAGACGGTGGGCTACGGCTGCACCACCTGCATCGGCAACTCCGGACCCCTTCCCGAGAACATCTCGGAGCAGATCCAGCGGCGCGATCTCGTCGCGGTCTCGGTGCTGTCCGGGAACCGGAACTTCGAGGGGCGGATCAACTCGGACGTGCGGGCCAACTACCTGATGTCGCCGCCGCTGGTCGTGGCCTATGCGCTGGCCGGGCGGATCGACCTCGACGTCTACAACGAGCCCCTCGGCGAAGACCGGCTCGGCAAGCCCGTCTTCCTGCGCGACATCTGGCCCACGCGCGCCGAGGTGGCGGAGGTGATGGCCGAAGCCGTGCGCTCCGACATGTTCAAGGAGACGTACGCAAGCGTCTTCGAGGGCGACGAGCGCTGGAACTCCATGCCGGTGCCCGAGGGCGACCACTTCGCCTGGGAGCCGGCTTCGACCTACGTTCGCCAGCCCACCTACTTCGAGGGGATGCCCAAGCACCCGCCGGCTCACGTCGAGGAGATCCAGCGGGCCAGGGCGCTCCTCCTGCTGGGCGATTCGATCACCACCGACCACATCTCGCCGGCGGGCAGCATCCGTCGCGCATCGCCAGCGGGGGCGTACCTCCTCGAGCACGGCGTCGAGGCGAGCGAATTCAATTCCTACGGCTCCCGGCGCGGCAATCACGAGGTGATGGTGCGGGGCACCTTCGCCAACGTGCGCATCCGCAACCAGCTCGCGCCCGGCACGGAGGGCGGCTTCACGACGTACTTCCCCACCGGCGAGGTCATGAGTGTCTTCGACGCCGCCCTCAGGTACGCGACGGACGGGACGCCCCTCGTGATTCTCGCCGGCAAGGAGTACGGCTCCGGCTCCAGCCGGGACTGGGCAGCGAAGGGTCCGTACCTTCAGGGAGTTCGTGCCGTCATCGCCGAAAGCTATGAGCGCATCCACCGCTCGAATCTCGTCGGGATGGGAATCCTCCCGCTGCAGTTCGCTGCGGGAGAGTCCGCCGCCACGCTCGGCCTCACGGGGAAGGAGATCTTCGCCATCGACGGCGCCGCGCGCGCCATCGAGGAGGGCTTCCGCAACGGGCGCACCGTGCGCGTGACCGCCGCCGGCGAGGGTGGCGCGGTGCGCACCTTCGAGGCGACGATCCGGATCGATACGCCGCAGGAAGTGCTCTACTACCGGCATGGCGGGATCCTGCAGTACGTCCTGCGGCAGCTGCTGCACGGGCGCGAGAAGGCGGACGCGATCGGGACCTCGGGGCTCGCCGGCGAGCATGCCCCGGTGGATCATCCGCCGATCGAGAACGGGAAGAAGATCAACGAGGCGTCCATCGAGTCGTTCCCGGCAAGCGATCCGCCGGCGTATTGACGGCGCGGGGCGCCCGCGGCGTGACGACGTTCCACCTCCTCTTTCACACCCACTGGGACCGTGAGTGGTATCTCCCCCGCGCGGCATTCGCCGCGCGGCTCGTCCCCGTCGTGGACGACCTGATCGTCGCTCTCGAGTCGGACCCCGCATTCCGCAGTTTCCACCTCGATGGCCAGACGATCCTCCTCGACGACTATCTCCGGATGCGCCCGGATCAGGAGCCGCGGGTGCGTTCGCTCGTCGCCGCCGGCCGGCTCGTTACCGGGCCGTGGCACGTCCTCGCCGACGAGCTCATCCCCTCGGCCGAATCGCTGGTGCGCAACCTCCTCCTCGGCACGGCGGCGGCACGGCGCCTCGGCCGCCGCGCGAACGTGCTCTATTCGCCCGATGCCTTCGGCCACCCGTCCGCGCTCCCGTCGCTCGCCCGGGAGTTCGGGATGCATGGCGGAGTCCT
>DASTYH010000092.1:0-8317 GCA_035765075.1 Gemmatimonadales bacterium | reverse complement strand
CAGATTGGCCGGAAGGAAGCACCCTCGAAATCACGATGGCTCGAAAGGAGCCTTCAATGCCATACAAGGTCGGTGTATTCGTAGGCAGTCTCTCCACCCAGTCGCTCAATCGAAAGCTCGCGCGGGCCATCTGGCGCATGGCGGAGGATACGGAGCTCGAGCTCACCGAGATTCCGATCGGCAATCTCCCACTCTACAACCGCGATCTCGACGCCGACTATCCGCCGGCGGCGCGCGCGCTCAAGGCAGCGATCGACGAGGCCGACGCCTTCATCTGGGTGACGCCCGAGTACAATCGCTCGATTCCCGGCGCGCTCAAGAACGCCATCGACTGGGGCTCCCGGCCCTACGGGACCAACTCCTTCGCGCGGAAGCCCTCCGCCATGATCGGCGTCTCCCCGGGAAAGATCGGGACGGCGGTGGGCCAGCAGCACCTCCGGAGCATCCTCTCGTTCGTACGCTCGCCGCAGCTCGCGCACCCGGAGGCGTACATCCAGTTCACCGACGGGCTGATCACGGATGAGGGCCACGTGACCAACGAGTCCACCGCGGAGTTCATCCGCGGCTGGCTCCTGGCATTCGAGGATTTCGTCTGCAAGGTGCTGAGCGTGACGCGAGCGGAGGCGGCCCGGAGCTGAACGGCGCAACTTCACGGCGCCTTCAGTGAATCTTCAGTTTCCGCGGGTGAGATTTCGGGTGACCGGGGCACGTTCCCCGGGCCACTCGAAACGGAGGTTCATCCGATGAAACGGCCGATCGAAAGAGTCGCGCCGGGACTTGCGGCGCTCGGCCTGCTGGTTCCCGACCCTGCGGCGGCGCAGGCCAAGCCGCATGCCCACCATCCCCCGGCCATCGAAATTCCCCAGTCGATGCAGGTGGAGCACCGGGAGATCCATGAGGCCCTGGAGCGCGCCACGAGGGAGCCCGGCGCCGTCGGCGCCGCCGCCCGCGAGCTGGCGGCCGTGCTCCATCCCCACTTCCAGCGGGAGGAGGAGATCGCGCTGCCCCCATTGGGGCTTCTGGCGCCACTCGCCCGGGGAGAGTTCGGGCCCGAGATGATGGCGGTAGTCCCGATGGCCGATTCGCTCCGGGCCGAGCTCCCGCGGATGCTGGAAGAGCACAAGGCGATCCGCGCCGCGACGATTCGCATGGGGGAGGTGGCGCGTAGCGCGGGTAATACCGCAGTCGCGGAGCTGGCCGACGCCCTCGCGCTGCACGCGCAGGGAGAGGAAGAGATGTTCTATCCGGCGGCGATCCTGGTCGGCGAGATCGTGCAGGCGCGCGCCCGGCGCTAGTGGACGCCGGGCGTCGCCAGCTTCGACGTCACGCTCGAGAGCTTCTCCGCCGAGGTGTTGAGCACCGGATCCCCGGTCTGGCGGGCGAGCTCGACGGCGCGGGCATAGCTCTTCCGCGCCGACTCGAGATCTCCCGCCGCCTCGTAGGCGTCGCCGAGACTGTCGAAGGTATTGGCGGAGCGCGGGAAGCGCTCCGTGTTCACGCGGAAGACCGCGATGGCCTCGGCGTGCAGTCCGCGCCGGAGAAGCGAGTACCCGAAGCTGTTGACCTGCGGCTCGGTGACCGGTATCCGGTAGCCGTACTTGAGGGACAGCTCCTCGTACCGGCGCTCGAGGTCGGCCACCGAGCGCGAGAGGGTGTCCGACTCGATCCGGAGGTCGGCGAACATGGTCTCGAGTCCGTCGTAGAGCGAGCGGTGCGGTATCGACCCGTGTGATTCCGCCGGCAGGTGATGGAACTCCCACTGCAGCGTCTTCGGCGCATGCCGCTCGAGGATCTCCGCCAGGCGCTCCGCCCCCGTCAGCATCTCACCCCCCTCGTTCCCCGTCGTCATGTAGAGCGATGCCCTGAGGTCGCGATTCACCGCCAGAAAGGCGGGCATCGCCTTCGCGAGCGCCTGCCCGTTCCACCAGACCGACGGGCTGATGGCCACATACCCGCCGAACGCCGAAGGCCGGGTGACGAGGGCGTGGAGTGCAAAGAGGCCGCCGAAGGAGTGACCCGCGAGGACGCGGTAATCGAGCGTCCGGTAGGTCCGGTCCACGTGCGGCACGAGCTCGTCGGTGAGAAAGCGGAGGAACCGGTCGGCGCCGCCGGCGGCCGCACTCATCCGGGGATCTTCGGTGGGCGGCGTGAGATCGCGTGTGCGGTCGGTGTTCCCCACGCCCACGACGATCATCTGCGGAATGCGGCCCTGCGCCGCCAGGAACTGCACAACCCCGGTCGCGTGATGGAAATGCGCCTCGCCATCGAGCAGATAGAGCACCGGATAGCGCGCGGAGCCGCGGTCGTAGTTGTCGGGGCGGTAGATGTAGACCGGGTACTCCTTTCCGAGCAGCGCCGATCGAAACGACATGCGCTCGCCGATCACGACCGGCTCCGGCGCCCGGGACACCGTCGCCGGCGCCCCGGAGGACTGGGCGAGGAGAGGCGTTCCGGACAACAGCGAGGCAGCCACGGTGAGGCCAACGACGGCGAAGCGCATCTCCCGGGTCTCCGGTCTGGGGATATCCGGGCACTACGGAGGGCGCCCGGGGTCGGTTCCAGTCGCGCAGGGGGGAGCGTCCCGCCATCAGGTGACGCCGAGCGGGCCGCCTAAACGACGAGCAGGTCCCGCTGGTAATCCCCCGGCGTCACGTCGAGCCCGTCGGTCCGCGCGTGGGCGTTCACTTCGCTCCGGACGCCGATCTCTCCCGGCACGTAGATCCCCGGCTCCACCGAGAACCCGGTTCCCGGAATGATCCGGCGTGAGTCGAAGCTCTCGGTGTCGTCGATCGTCGGCCCGAAGCCGTGGAGGCCGACACGATCGATCGAGTGACCGGTGCGGGAGATGATCCGGTCCCCGTACCCGGCGGCGTCGATGACCCCGCGCGCCGCGCGATCCGCCTCCGCCCCCGCCACCGGCTCCCCCGCCGCGAGCCGCTGGCGGAGGAGATCGAGCGCCGCGTCCCGCGCCGAGCGGACGATCGTCCAGATCTCCTGCGCGCGTGGCGAGGGATGGCCGATCGACGCCATCCAGGTCTGGTCGGCGTACACCCCGCCGGGCTCCCGTGCCCAGAGATCGAGCAGCAGCAGCGCCCCCGGAACGATCTTCGCGGATCCCTCCGCCGGGGCCTCGTAGTGCGCCCGCGCCGCATGCGCCCCGTACGACACGCTCGGCGCCGACTCGGTGACGAGCCCGGCGCGCTCGAACGCCTCGAGAATCCAGGTCGTGAGCGCGTGCTCGGTGACGGGCTCCGCGCTCGGGGCCGCCTCCCCCACGCGCGCGATCGCCGCGCGGGCGATCTCCGCGGTGAGCGCGGCCGCCCGCCGGTGGCTCGCGAGGTCTCCCGGCGTCCACAGCGAGCAGTATCGCGTCACCAGCTCGGCGGATGAGACGACGTTCGCTCCGGAAGCACGGACGAACTCGAGCGTTCCCGCGGGGACGTAGTCGCCATAGGGGATCGCGCCGCCCGGGGAGTATTCCATCGCCACCGTCTTCCCGGCCACGAGCGCCGTGAGCTCCCGTCCCAGCTCCTCGCGCCGCACCCAGACGATCCGACGCCACTCCGCCGGCCACTCCCGCCAGAGCTCCGCGTCCACCGTGTGCACCAGCGCCACCGGCGCTCCGTCGCGCGGGATGTAGACGTACGCCCGCCGGGAACCGACGACCTCGGGGCCCACCACCGCCGCCATGATCGGGTTGAAGCCCCGAAAATCGAAGAGGAGCCAGCCGTCGACGGGGTCGGCGGCAGCGCCGAGTGTGCTGTGGAGGTGCGGCAGGGAATCTGGAGTGAGCATGGAGGGTGGTCGCGGGTTGCTGGTCGCTGGTTGCTGGTCGCTGGTCGCTGGTCGCTGGTCGCGGGTTGCTGGTTGCTGGTTGCTGGTTGCTGGGGAGTCTAGACGCGTTCGGGCGGGAGTCCAAGCCGGCCACCCGTGTCGATTTCCCCGGGCTTCGTTCGACGCACTCAGAGGAGGGTGCAGCCGACAACCACCACAGGGAGTGACCGATGCAGATTGCGACATACCTCAACTTCGACGGCAACTGCGAGGAGGCGTTCCGGTTCTACGAGCGGCTCCTGGGCGGAAAGATCGAATTCATCCTGTCGCATGGCGATTCGCCGATTGCCGATCAGGTGCCGGAGGCGTGGCATCCGCGCGTCATGCATGCCCGGCTGGCCGTAGGCGACCAGCTCCTCCTCGCCTCGGATTGTCCACCCGAGAGCTACGAGCCCCCGCGCGGCATCTTCGTCATGCTCAACGTAGACGATGCCACGGAAGCGGAGCGGGTCTTCCGCGGGCTGGAGGAGGGCGGGCGCGCCACGACGCCCTTCGGCGAAACCTTCTGGGCGGATCGATTCGGGATGGTGGTGGACCGGTTCGGGATTCCGTGGATGGTGAACTACGCGGGGTCGAAGGCGGCAGTGGACGTCGGCCGACCGGCCTGAGAGGCACGCTGGCATCGCCGGCGTACGGGGAACAGGGGAAGCTGCAGATTCGGCGTAATCCGCGATTCCCCTGTCACCCGTCCGCTCGGCGAGACCGACGAACCGTAGACGGACCGTCGACCATCCGCCGACCGGGACGACTGAACCCGCCGGCCGTCGCCAGGTTCCCTACTGCGCGATCCTCGCGAGTTCCGCCTCGATCCGCCGGACCTCAGGCTGCAGGCGCGGCTCGGCGTCGGCCCGGAGGGTGAGGTATCGCCGCCAGGCCCGGGCGGCACCGGCGCGGTCGCCCGCGAGGGCGGCGAGGCGGCCCTCCTCGGCGAGCATGGTCGAGAGCGCCACCAGGAGGCGCGGCTCGACGAGGTCCACGATGTACGGGCGGCGCCGGACCGCGGCGACTGCGCGCGTCACGTCCCCCTCCCGCTCCCAGAGGCGCGCCGCGGTGAGGTTCGCCGCCACGAGGATCCAGGTGATGGTGGCCGGCGCCGTCGCGGCCACCGAGTCCACGCGCGCGAGGCGGAGGCGGGTATCCGCCGCGCCGGTGCCCGATGCGATCACCGCCGCGATGAGGTCGGCACAGAGGGGCTCGAACCGGCCGGGCGCCGCGCTCTCGGGCCCGAGGCCGGCGCGGAGCCGCGCCTCCGCCCGCCTGGCGCCGGCCCAGTCGCTCCGCCCGGCACGCCAGAGGCCGACGCCGCAGCGCTCGTAGTGGATGTCGTCGTCGAGCTGCGGCCGGCCCGCATCGGGGCCGTCGGCGCGCGGCCCCACGGTGGCGACCCACTCCGCCGGCACCGCCGTGTCCGCCCCCCAATGGAGCGCATTCACCACTTCGGCCAGGCCGTCCCGCGCGCGGAAGCCGACCGAGGCGCGCTGCCGCGCGAGGATCGAGCTCGCCTCCGCCGGCCGTCCCCGGTTGAGCGCCAGCTCGCGCTGCTTCATGAACGCCCAGCGGGTCTCGACCCTGACGCCGCTCCGAGCCCAGAGCGCCTCCGCGGCACGCACGGCATCCAGCGGGTCCACGCCGTCGAGCTGCACGACGTTGACCACCCGCTCGAGCGCGGCGGCGCCCATGCTGTCGAAGCGCTGGCGGACGGCGCCGAGCGCCGCCGAATCGCCGAGCGCCACCGCGACCCGCCAGCGGTAATAGTCGGCCAGATCGCCGCGGGGACTCGCGGCCAGGTACCGCGGGCCGAGCTCCCGCACTTCCGCCGTGTCGCCCAGGCCCGCGGCGATGTCGATGAGGTGCCCGAGCGCGGGGACGAACGCGGGCTCGCGCTCGACGGCATGACGGAAGCTCTGGGCGGCGCGCTCCAGGACATCGGCGAGCCCGAGCAGCGGGCCGTCGTGGAAGAGCCGCTCGCCGAGAAGATACCATCGCTCCGCCCGATCGGGCGCCGCCTGCGTCACGTCCTCGAAGCCCGCCAGCCGCTCGGCGTTGCTCCCGCTCCGGCCCGGCTCGTTCCAGGTGAGGGCGTGGACGAGTATCGAATCGGCAGCACTGAATCGATGCGCCGCGGCGCGGGCGAGGCGGATCGCGCCGGACTTGGGATCGTCCTCCCACACCTCGCCCGTGATGGCGAGACCGAGCGCCGCGGGGTAGGCGGTCGAGTCGGCGCGCAGCACGGCGGCGTACCGTTCGGCAGCGTCCTCGAAGCGCCCGGCGAGGAAGGCCTCGTGCCCGCCGAGCCAGGCACGCGCGGCAGCGAGGGGAAGCCCGCTGAGCGCCGCCACGTGCTCGGGCGGAGCGCCGGTGCCGCGCACGAGAAGCTCGACGAGCATCCGGTCGAGGAGGGCAACGAGGCTGTCACGCGGACCGGCCACGCGATCCACGCGCGCGACCACGTCGCCGGACGCGGCATCGGTGAGCGTCGCGCTCAGCACCACATCGGCACCGCTGGTCGAGAGCGCCCCCTGCAGGACGCGCGCGGCGTTGCCGCTGCGGACGCCGCGGGGGCCGTCGTCGCCCGGGAGGCGCTCGACCACGAGATCGGCGAGCCCCGCGGCGAGCGGGGCCGCCGTCGAATCGGCGCCGGCGGTGACCGCAAAGGGCCGCACGGTGAGGAGGCGCGGATCGAGCGCGGCGTCGTTTCCCCGGCCGCCGAGCGCCCAGGGGCGGATGGTGAGGACGCCGAGGATCACGGCCAGCGCGCCGAGCGCCGGAACGAGCCAGCGGCGGCGGGGCTGCGGCGGAGCGGCGATCTCGACCGTCCCTCCCCCGCCCCGTGCCGCGGCCTCGAAGGCGTCCGCAAACTCGGTCGCGCTCCGGAACCGGTCGGCGGGAGACTTGGCGAGCGCGCGGAGCACCACCGCCTCGACGGCGGGAGGAAGCCCCGGCCGCACGACCCGGAGGCTCGGCGGCGTGGCCACGGCGTGACGCGACATCACGGCCTGCGTGGTGGGACCGCTGAAGGGCGGCTCGCCGATCAGCATCTCGTACGCGACGCAGCCGAGGGCGTAGATGTCGGAGCGGCCGTCGAGCCGGCCCGTCCCCGCCGCCTGCTCGGGGCTCATGTACGCCGCGGTGCCGATTGCGGTGCCGGTGGAGGTGAGCTTCTGCTCGCCGGTCTGCCCGATGGCGTGGGCGATGCCGAAGTCGGCGACGAGCGGACCCTCGTCGGAGAGGAGGATGTTGGCCGGCTTCACATCCCGGTGCACGATTCGGCGCTCGTGCGCGTGCTGCAGCGCGGATGCCACGGCACGGACGATCGCCGCCACCTCGTCGAGGGGGAGCTCTCCTTCCCGCTGGAGCCGGCCGGCCAGCGATTCCCCCTCGATCCACGGCATCGAATACCAGAGGAGCGGCGCGTGCGACCCGCCCTCCTCCGCCTGCCCCGACTCGAGGAGCGGCACGATGTGCGGATGCTCCATCCGCGCCGCGACGTCGATCTCGCGGAGGAAGCGCTCCGCACCGAGCGACATGGCGATCTCGGGGCGAAAGAGCTTGATCGCCACCATGCGCCCGGTCCGCCGGTCCTCGGCGAGGAAGACGGTCGCCATTCCCCCGCTGCCGATCTCGCGCCGGACGTCGAAGCGATCGGCAAGCGCCCTGGCGAGCCGCTCCTGGAGATCAGCCACAGGCCGTCATGCGGTATGGTGGTCCACGACGAAGGGAGCGAAGAGGGGAATCGCGGCCGCCTCGGGCCGCTCGAGGTCGCACGCGAGGAGCGCCAGTCCCGCAATTCCCTTGAAGAGACTGAGCGGGCGCTCGAGCGCCTCCCGCCGCTCGCCGAACCGGGCGCGCGCGAGGCCGGCGAGCGCCTGCGCGCGCTCCAGCCACTCGGCGCGACCGGTATGACGATACAGCGCCAGCAGCGCGTACGCCCGGCCGACATATCCGCAGCAGAGATCGGTGGACCCGCTCCGTGCCTCCCAACTGCTCCAGCCCGAGCCCTCGGCGAGGGACAGATGCTCCTCCCTCCGCGAGCGCTCGTACGCGGCGAGCCAGAGGTGCGTCATCCCCGCCGGGCCATTGCACCACCCCGCCACCTCATGCGTGGCCCAGATGCTGGGCCCGGCACTCACCTCCGGCTGCGCCCAGCGCACCCCGCGCCCGAGCGGCTCCGCCATATCCGCCAGCTCGCGGAGGCGGGGAGTGAACGCACGCGGGAGTGCGCGACCGGTGGCCGCACACCAGCCGAGCGTCGCGTAGAGGATCCCGGCGCGACCGTGCGCGATGCCGGGCTCCTCCGGCCACTCCGCTGCCCGCCAGAGCTGGTCGAGCGTACCGTCTCCCAGAGTCGTGAGAGCTGATCGCAGCCGCATGCGACTCCGCGGCATCATTTCGAGGAGGCGCGTCGCCGCGAGGAGCGTTCCCGCACTTCCCATCGTGAGGTCGAGCCCGTTTCGCGACGCGAGCGAGGTCTCGAGGAACCGGC
>DASTYH010000091.1:0-6474 GCA_035765075.1 Gemmatimonadales bacterium | reverse complement strand
GTCGCGATTCCCTGCGCCGAGGTCGTCTGGCTTTCGCCCGAGACCGATCCGCCGTTCACCGCTGCGAAGGTGACGGAAACGCCCGGGACCGGGTTTCCGCTGGCATCGGTCACGCGCACTGCCGCGTCGGGCGCCACCGTGGTCGCCGCGGTGGTCGTGGCCGGAATGGTTACGCTCGCCGCCATCGCCGCGGGGGGACCGGTGAGAATGTCGAAGGTGGCGCTCGTCGTGCCCGTGAGACCCGCGGCCGAGGCGTTCAGCGTGTAATTGCTTCCGGAGCGATTGATCGCGAGCGTCGAGAAGGTCGCGACGCCGCTCACCGCGTTCACCGTCGTCGTCCCGGAGAGCGTTCCGCCGCCGGGATTGCTCCCGATCGAGACCGTGATGGCGTTGGTGGCGCCGGTGACGGTCTGGCCCAGCGCATCCTGCACCGTGACGCGGACTGCCGGCGCAATGGCGGCGCCCGCAGTGGCGTTGGACGGCTGCACGGTGAAGGCGAGGCGGGAGGCGGCTCCGGCGGTCAGCGTCACGGGCGCCGATGTCGTGCCGGTGAGGTCCACGCCGGTGAAGTTGAGCGTGTAGGATCCGGCCGGACCGGTGATGCCCAGATTGGTGAAGATGGCGAGGCCGCTCGAATTGGTGGCCACGGTCGGCACGCCGATGAGGGTGGCGCCCCCGGGACCCGAGGCGATTTCCGCGGTGATCGCGCGGCCCGCCGCGCTCACCGGGTTCCCGTTGGCGTCCTCGATCTGGACCCGGGGCTGCTGGGCGAATGGAGCGCCGCTCGACGCGGTCGCCGAGGGCTGCGTCGTCACGTCGAGCTTGCCGGCGGACCCGACCGTGGCGGTCGCCGTGAAGGTGACCGGCGAGCCGGTGAGCCCCGCAACCGTGGCGATCGTCGTCTGGGCACCGGCGGTGGTTCCGAGTGTGCGCCGGACACCGGTGCGGCCATCCGCGCCGGTGGTCGTCGTCGCTTCGCTCACCGTCCCGCCGCCGGTTACCGACCAGGCGACGTTCACCCCCGCGACCGGGTTGTCGGCGGCGTCGGTGACGCGGACGATCAGCGAATCATCGAGGGTCGAGCCGGCGGTGGCGGTCTGGGCATCGCCCGAAACCGCCTCGATCGCGGCGGCGGCGGAGGCCGACGCCGTCGCGGTGAGCACGATGGCCAGGTTCGACGGGGCGCCTCCGCCCACCGCGCGTGCCTCGAGCTGCTGCACCCCCGCGGCGGCTCCGAGGGTCCACGCCGTCGTCGCCTGACCCTCGGCGTTCGTCGTGGTCGTTGCCGGGGCGGCGCTGCCGCCTCCCGTCACCGGACTGAAGCGGACCTCCTGCCCGGGGACCGGCCGGCTCTGGACATCGAGCACGCGTACGACGATCCCGGCGGGGAGCGCGGTGTTCACGGTCCCGTTCTGGGCATTGCCGCTCACGACCACAATGCTCGTCGGGACGCCCTCCTCGGGGAGGACGAGATCTTCGCCGCCGCAGGCGGACGCGAGCCCGGAGAGGAGCAGCGCCAGCCGGCGCGGCCTCGGGATACTGCGGTACGTCACTTTGAATCCTGGAATGACTGGAGAGCCAGCGGGCCGGTCAGGAACGGCCGGCCCAATGGCTCAAAGATACGCAGGGACAGGGGGTCCCGCAGGGGGCTAGCGTGCGTAGGCAATACCGATCCCGAACGTGGTGATGCGCTCCCGGTAATCGGTGTCGTCCCCGTTGAAGCCGTAGGCGGCGAAGTCCACCGTCGGCACGAGGTAAACATGCCGGCCGAGGCGGATGTCCCACCCCGCACCGACCGCCCCGACCACGCCGTAATCCTCGTCGAGCGTATCGAAGTCGTCGGTGATCGCGCTCCTGCCGAGGCCCGCGCCTCCCTTGAGGAAGAAGCCGGCGCGCTCGGCGGGATAGAACTGGGCGATCAGCATCAGGTTGCCGACCGATTCGGTGATGCCGTCGTCCTCGTTGATCCATGCGCCCATCTCGCCGCCAAGCCGCAGGCGCTCGGAGAGGGTACCGCCCAGCCGGATGGCGAACGCGCCGCGGGTGAGGGGATCGCTGTATCCGAGTGCGTCATTGTCGAAGTTGACCTGCTCGACGCCGGCGCCGAGCGAGAACACGCCCCAGAAACCGCTCCGCCCTTCGGGTCCGGCCTCACGGATTCCCGGCCGCCGATGCTGGGCGTCGAGGGAGCTGGGCAGCGCGGCGGCCAGCATGAGCGCGAGCAGCGGAAGACTGAGCGCGGTACGCATCGGAAACGCTCCGGAGAATGGGGCGATGCACGAAGGGACGCCGCCCCAAAACGCAAGGAGCGTTCCCTTGCCGTCCGTCCAGCCTATCTTGTTGTATCGCCGATCCTTGGCGTTCCGGGTGGCGCTCGGTCCCCGGCGCATTTCGTCTCATCCCACAGACACGCATGTCATCACGCACCCGGCTCGTCGTCCTCGTTGCCGTCGTCCTCGCGGCGCTCCTCTGCATCCGACTCGGACTCTGGCAGCTGGAACGGCTGCGGGAGCGACGCGAGACCAGCCGCGCCGCCACCGCCGCACGCGCGCTGCCGGAACTGGATGTGGCGCGCGCGGGGAAGGCGCCGCTCGCCGATCGGCGCGTGACGGCGCGAGGGGAATACGATCGGGCGGGAGAGATCGTGCTGCGGGGTCAGGTCTACCGGGAGTCGCCGGGCGTGCAGGTCGTGACGCCGCTCCGGCTCGAGGGCCGGGATGAGGCGGTGCTCGTGGTGCGTGGCTTCGTTCCGGCGCCGGATGCCGTGAGTGCCGATCTCGCGGCGCTCGAGGAGACGGGTCCCGTCACCGTCCGGGGGATTGCCATGCCCCTCGTCGAGCGCGAGGACGACGGCGCCCCCGTGGACCACGGATCGGTCACGACGTGGCGGGGCCTCGACCGGAGTGCCGTCGAGGCCCGCTTCGACTATCCACTGCTCGACATCTACATCATCCAGACGCCGGACAGCGCGCTCCCGCGCTCTCCCCGGCGCATGCCCCCGCCGACGCTCGATGACGGCCCCCACCTGAGCTACGCCATTCAGTGGTTCGCCTTTGCGACGATCGCGCTGGTCGGTGGGGCGATCCTCCTCCGGCGGCCCGGCTCAGCGAGCCGCGGACCGCTCCCCTGAGCGCGCCGCCACCGCCTCGGCCTGCCGCATGGCGCGGAGGATGTTCGCTCCGGCGAGCTTCTTCAGGTCCTGATCGCTCCAGCCGCGCCGGATGAGCTCGGCGAAGAGCGTCGGATAGGTCGAGACATCCCCCATCCCTTCGGGGAGCCAGCTCGTTCCGTCGTAGTCGCCGCCCAGTCCCACGTGATCGACGCCCGCCACGCGCCGGACGTGCTCGATGTGGTCCGCCACGTCGCGCACGGTGACGTCGGGCCTCGGGTTCGCGCGCATCCACTCCTCGCGCAGGCGCCGCCGCTCCACGGAATCGGTCACCGACCGCATCTGCTGGCGCGCTTCCCCGCCCTTCCGCTCCCACTCCATCGCCGCGGTCGAAATGAAGGAGGGCACGAAGGTCACCATCACCACGCCGCCGTTGGCCGGGAGCCGGCGCAGGATGGAATCGGGAACATTGCGGGGGTGATCGGTCACGCCGCGCGCCGACGAGTGCGAGAAGATGACGGGCGCGGACGTCACGTCGAGCGCATCGCTCATGGTGCCGGGGGACGTGTGCGACAGATCCACGAGCATGCCGAGTCGGTTCATTTCCCGGACCACCTCACGCCCGAAGTCGGTGAGGCCCCCGTGGCGCGCCTCGTCCATCGCCGCATCGGCCCAGTCGAGGGTCACGTTGTGCGTCAGGGTCATGTAGCGGGCGCCGAGCTGGCGATACATGCGGAGGGCGCCGAGCGAGTTCTCGAGGGCGTGGCCCCCTTCCATGCCGAGGAGCGAGGCGATGCGCCCGCGCCGGATCGCGCGCTCGACGTCGGCGGCGGACCAGGCAAAGGCGAGCTTCTCCGGATAGCGCTCGATCATCCGGCGGGCGATGTCGAACTGCTCGAGCTGGACGCGTGCGTAGCCGCTGTCGCGAATCTCTCCGGGGATGTAGATCGACCAGAACTGCCCGCCCACATGGCCGGCCTCGAGCCGGGCGAGGTCGGTATGCCCCGGCGTCGTCCGGCGCAGGTCGTAGGCCGCCACGTCGCCGGGCTTCTCCGCGTGCCGGATCTCCCAGGCGAGATCGTTGTGCCCGTCGATGACGGGACTCGTACGGAGCAGACGCTCCGCACGCTCGCGCGCCGCGTCGGTCTGCGCTGCGAGGGAGCCGGCGAGCGTGGTCATTGCGAGCGCGAGGAGGAGGGACCGGGGAACGGACATGGCGTGGCCTTGGTCAACTGTGGGCGGTGGGGGGTGCGCGGTGCGGGTGCTTCCCGTTGCCCGGTCGCCCCAGCATCACCAGCTCGGGGCGCGCGAGGAACTCGGGGCAGATGGTCCGGTCGAACTCGTAGGGGCCGCCGGTTTCGGCATCGGTCCAGGGAAAGCCGCGGCAGACGGCGGGATAATAGGGCGCGTCGTGAATGATGCAGCGGTTGTCCTGGTACAGCGCGCAGCGCCGGTTCCGGACGCGCGTGCGCCACTCGCCCCATTTCGTCCGATAGGCGACGTCCGGCCCGTGATCCGCGATGAGGGCCGCCGCCTCTTCATCGGTCAGCGTCGTTCCCCAGGCACAGCAGGCTGAATCGTACGGACAGGGATAGCAGGGGAGGGGAACACTGGAGGCGCCCTGCGGGATCTCGCGGGGCGCCTCGGTTCGGCCGGGAGCGGAAGTCATTCTGAACAATAGCGCCGCGGGGAAGTCTCCGGCTAGCCGGGGTCGAGCTCCGTCCGCTCACCGAGTGCCGTGCGCACCGTTTCCACCAGCTCGTCGAGGGTGAACGGCTTCTCGAGGAAGTGGGCGCCGGGGGGAAGACCGCCCGACTGCCGCACCTGTGCGCCCAGGTATCCGGAGATCACGACCACGGGAAGATCGGGTCGCTCCCGGCGAAACTCGGCGGCGAGCGCCGTGCCGTTCTGCTCGCCGAGAATCACGTCGGTGATGAGCGCCTCCACCCGCTCCCCCTCCCGCCGCCAGACGCCGGTGGCAGCGGCGCCGTCAGGCGTGGCGCAGACCTCGTATCCGGCGTGCTCGAGCGCGCGCCGGACCGCGGTCCGGATGGACGCCTCGTCGTCGACCAGCAGGATCATGCGTAGACGGTAGACGGTAGGCGGTAGACGGGGTATCCGGAGTTCTACGGTGGTCGGTGGTCGGTGGTCGGTGGTCGGTGGTCGCTGGTTGCTGGTTGCTGGTCGCTGGTCGGCGCCGACTGCCGGGCTGCCGTCCCGCCAACGACCAGCGACCAGCGTCCGGCAACCACCTTGCGCCCTTCCGTTTGGGGGGATATTGTCTCCCTTGTCTTCGGTTTTTGTTCGGTATTCCCTGGAGCCGTCGTGCACCTCTCCCGCACCGCCACCGCCCACGCGCTCATCGCCGAGCGATTCCCGGAGACGCTCCCCGCCGCCCAGCGGACCCGGAGCGCGGTGGCCACCGGGATCGCGGCCCTCGACCGGATCTTTCCCGCGGGAGGATTCCAGCGCGGGCGCCTGGCCGTCTGGACGCCGGGCATCGGGGCGGCGGCGCTGCTCCGGTCCGCCTGCCTCCACACGGTCACGGAGGGAGAGCGCGCCGTATGGATCGACGGCGAGCGGGTGGTGGCGGGAGCGTGCTGGCGGAACGGCCCGCTGCTCGTGCGCCCCCGGGGTGCGCTCGAGGCGCTCCGGGCTGCGGAAGTGCTCGCCCGTTCGGGGGGCTTCGCCCTGCTGGTGCTCGACGGGACGGAGCCGGAAAGTGCCGCCATGGTGCGGCTCTCCCGGGCCGCGCATGAAGGGGGAACGGCGCTCGTCCTGCTCACGCCCGTGACGGCGCTCGCCACCATCCGGCTCGCCTCCCGTGCCCGGCTCGAACAGTACCGATGGCGGCGGAACCGGCACGGGCCCACCGCCGATCTCCTCGCGGTCCATCTCACGGTGGAGGCACGGGCCTCGGGATGGCACGCCGGCACCGAACTCACGCTCCCTGTCTGGCGGGATGACCTTCGTCTGTCTCTGGAACCCGGCCGCCGAGACCGGCGCGGCGAACGCTGAGCTTGCCGCCGCCCTCCTGACGCTCGCCCCGCGCATCCGGGCCGATCGTCCCGGCATCATCTGGGCGGACGCGCGCGGGCTCGAGGCCGGCCCGCTGGCGGGCGCCCTGCTCGGCGTGGTGCGGGCCCGGGGCGGGGTCCCGCGCGCGGGCGTGGCGGCGGTACCCGTAGCCGCCGAGGTGGCGGCGATCCACGGCGACGACGAGATCACACTGGTGGCGGCGGGATCGGAGCGCGCCTTTCTCGCGCCGTGGCCGCTCGCGGTGCTCGACCCGCCGAAGGAGCTCGTTCCCGCACTCGACGCCACCGGCATCGAGCGGTGCGGCGACCTGGCGGCGCTCACGCTGG
>DASTYH010000090.1:0-10282 GCA_035765075.1 Gemmatimonadales bacterium | reverse complement strand
TCGCCCGGGGAGGGGTGGTGCAGGAGGCGTTCGCCCCGGGATCGCGCGCGGGGGAGCTCCTCCGCCCGCGGCTCGCCGCGGCGCGCCGCATTCCCGAGCGGGGGCCCGGGCGATGAAGCGGCGGCTCGTCCTCTTCGACATCGATGGCACGATCCTCCTCTCCGGCGGCGCCGGGCGGCGGGCAATCACCGCGGCACTCAGCGAGGCCGTCGGCGACGTCGGCGCGTTCTCGGGTATCCGCTTCGACGGGAAGACCGATCCCCAGATCGTGGCCGAGCTGCTCTCCGCGGCGGGACATCCGCCACCGCATGCTGCGGAGCACGTGGAGGCGCTCTGTGAGCGCTATGTGACGCTGCTCGAGCGGGAGCTCGGCAACGGAGGACGGGGGACCGTCCTCATGCCGGGCGTGCTCGAGCTCCTCGATCGACTCGAGGAGGAGGCGTCCGTGGTTCTCGGCCTCCTCACCGGCAATCTCGCGCGCGGCGCGCGGCTCAAGCTCTCGGCGGCAGGGATCGATCCCGCCCGGTTCGAGGTCGGCGCGTTCGGCAGCGACTCCCCGCATCGGCCCGACCTCCCGGCGGTGGCCGCCCGGCGCGCGGAGCCGCTCTTCGGGCGCGTGCCGGCCGGTGAGGAGGTCGTGATCATCGGGGATACCCCGGCGGACGTGCACTGCGGGAGCGGCATCGGCGCGCGGGCACTCGCCGTGGCCACCGGGGGGTACACGGTGCGGGAGCTCGCCGAGTGCGGGCCATACGCCGTCTTCGACGATCTCTCGGAAACGGCGGGCGTGCTCGCCGCGATCCTCGCGTGACCGTGGCCCCCGACGCCGCGCTGCTCATTCCCGAGCTCGGGCCGCTGCTGGGGCGGCTCTCCGTGCCGCTCGGCCCGGCGTCGGGCCTCGTTCCCCTGGACGACATCCGCCTCAAGCTGGTCTCGGAGCTCTTCGAGCTGGCGGGAGCGGCGCGCGAGTTTGCCGGGGAAGGGGACATTGCCTCGGCGGTACAGTCCCTCAGCCGGCACGGGTGGCTGGCGGCGTGGGAGCGCGCCGTCGAGGCGGCCGCCGGCCGCGTCGGTGACCGGATCGAGCGGCGGATCGAGTCAGCGGCGAGGGAATCGCGACTCCCGCGCCGGAAGCGTGAGCGGCTGAGACTCACGGGGGAGGAGCGACGCGGAATCGAGGTGCGGCTCGGGAGCGGCGGCTCGATCCTGATCGAGGCGCTGGACGACATGGAGTCGACGGTGCGCGAGGCGACGCGGCGACCGATCCCGGCCGCGCGGTGGCATGACGCGCTCGCCGGCGTGGCACGCCAGATGGAAAGCGCGTGGCTCGCCCTCGAGGAGGCCGCGGCCCGCGAGGAGGCCTCGTGGCAGGCGGACATCGCGGAGATCCGCCGGTGGCGCCGTCCGCGCTGGCCGCTCTGGGCGTTCACGATCGCGCTTCTCGCCGCGGCCGTCTACCTCGGTCTCCTCCTCGGGGGCTTCGTTCCGGTTCCCGGCCCGCTCAGGGGCTTCGCGGAGTGGTGGTGGGCCCGGGCCTGAGCACGGTGGTCGGGATCGGCGTGGACCTCGTCGAGCTCGACCGGGTCCGCCAGATCCTCGCGCGCCGGCGGGAGCAGGCGATGCGCCGCTTCCTGACCGATCAGGAGCGCGCCTACGTGGAGAGTCGCCCCGATCCGATCCCGCACATCGCCGCTCGCCTGGCGGCAAAGGAGGCGGTCTACAAGGCGCTGCAGGAGCTCCCGGGTTGCCGCGGCGTCGGGTGGCGCGACATCGAGGTCTGGCGCGACGAAAGCGGGAAGCCTTCCGTGACCCTCTCCGGCATTGCCGCCGCCGCCGACGACGCCAACGGCCCGCTCAGGATCCACCTCTCCCTCACCCACACGCACGTCTCCGCCGCCGCGGTGGCCGTCATCGAGCGGAAGGGCGCCGCGAGATAGCACGCGGCTTCCACCCTTCCATCGTTCCACCCTTCCCTCCCTTCCAATCCCGACCCCCAGACTCTACTTTAGACCGGACTCGTCCCAAACCGGTTGAGAATGAATTTCATTTATGCCGCCGTCCTCGCGGCCGTCGCAGCTGCCCCGCTCGCCGCGCAGGATGGTCCCGCGCCCGCCGTCCGGCGTGTCGCGTCCACCGCACTGCTCGCGGCGCAGGAGTACGCCATCGGGGTCCGCGGCGGGCGCGTGGTCATGGCGGCGGAGGTGGACGAGGCGAAGCTCTTCCTCAAGGAATCGCGTCGTTCGGCGGAGGCGCTTCCCGAAGCGGAGCGCGCGCAGGTGATCGCGGCGCTCGACTCCGTGATCGCGCTGGTGGACGCCACGGGAAGTCCCGACAGCGTGTCCCGCCGGGTCCGGCAGCTGACCGAGGGGCTGGCGAGCCGCACCGGCGTCGAGCTCGATGAGCTGCCGGCCCGCGCGCCGGTCCTTGCGCGCGGCGCGGAGATCTACGCGTCGAGCTGCGCCGGCTGTCATGGCCGGAGCGGCGCCGGGGATGGGCCCGACGCCCGCCGGCTCGACCCGGTCCCTGCCGATCTCACCGACGCCGAGGCGCTCCGGGACGCCTCTCCCCTCGATTTCTATCGCCGGATCACGATTGGCGTCGCGGGAACCGCGATGCCGGCCTACGAGACGAGCCTGACCGCCGACGACCGCTGGGCGGTTGCCGCATACGCCTCCACCCTCCGCCTCCCCGCGCCCGCCGGCGCGGTCCCTGATTCGCTCGCCACCTTTGCCGCCACCGCGCGCCTGGCGGACCAGACGCTGCTCGCGGCGCTCGGCGCCGGCCCGGCCCCGACCACCCGGGACCTTGCCCGACTCGCCGCGGTGCGGCGCGCCGAGACCGACGCGCCGAGCGCGGTGGCGCTGGCGGAGATCTTCGCCGAAGTCCGCCGCCAGATCGACGCGGTCGTGGTACTGGCATCCGCCGGCCAGCGGGAGGACGCGGAAACCCGGGCGCTCGATGCCTACATGACCTTCGAGGGCGTCGAGCGTACGCTTCGCACCCGCGATCCCCAGCTCGCCGGCGAGCTCGAGGTGGCCTTCGCGGAGCTCCGGGCCCGGGCCGGCGCCCAGGGCGCGGGCATCGAAGGGGTGCGCGATTCGCTCGGCGCCGGCCTCCTCCGCGCCGAGCGCCTCATCGGCACGCCGTCCTCGCCGACGAGTCTCTTCCTCCAGTCGTTCATTCTCCTCGTCCGCGAAGGGCTGGAGGCGATCCTCATCGTCGGCGCGCTGCTCACCTTCCTGGTGAAGACCGGCGCGTCGCACCGGCGGCGGGACATTCACCTCGGTGTCGGTGCGGCGCTCGCGGCGAGTCTCCTCACCGCGGTGCTGATCGAGACGCTGATCGAGCTCTCCCCCGCGAGTCAGGAGACGCTCGAGGGCATCACGATGATCGTGGCCACGCTCGTCCTCTTCTACGTGAGCTACTGGCTGCTGTCGAAGATGGAAGTGGTCAAGTGGACCCGGTTCGTGAAGAGTCGCGTCGAGGATGCCGTCACCAGCGGCTCCATGCTCGCGCTCGCCTCGGCCGCGTTCCTGGCCGTCTACCGCGAGGGGTTCGAGACGATCCTCTTCTACAAGGCGCTCTTCAGCTCCGGCGGCGAGGGTGCCGCCGGGCCGGTGCTGGGAGGGATGGCCGCCGGGACCGTGGCGCTCGTCGGTGTGTACATCGCCATCAATCGCTTCGGCGTGCGGCTTCCGCTCAAGCCGTTCTTTGCGCTGACGAGCGCATTCCTCTACGCGATGGCGTTCATCTTCGCCGGCAAGGGCGTGGCCGAGTTGCAGGCCGGCCGGCTGGTGAGCACGACCTACGTGCCGGGCGCGCCCAACGTCCCGGTGCTGGGGATCTTCCCGACCGTGGAGACCCTGCTGGCGCAGGGTGTCCTCCTCGTACTGGCGGCCGCGGCGCTCGTCTGGACCTTCATAGTGCTTCCGACGCGCCTCCGCGTGACGTCGGTCATGGTTCCCGAATCGGATGCGCCCCGCGTTCCCGGACCGCGCGCTGCGCCCGCTCCGGTTCCCCAGTCGCGGGAACTGGTCCGCTCGCTCGAGCGGATCGAGGCGGATCTCGCCGAAGTCCGCTCCGAAGTGGACCGGATGCGGCGGACCATCGCCGAGGGTGAGGAGGCGAAGGCGCCGCGCAGCAAGTAGATTCGACCTCGGTCGATCCTCGGACACTTCCTGGAGGGTATATGCGACGTCTCGCGCTGCTGCCCGGGCTTCTCCTGATGGTTGCGGCGTGCAGCCGCGCTCCCCGGATCAACCAGGCCGAGGTTGCGGTCGGCGATCGGTGGAATGCGGTGCTCTCCACCCCCGCCGCGCTCGTCGGCGCGGTGCGGGTCACCGGCACCGGCTGGATGGGCGCCGACCAGGACCCCTCGATGTCGCGCGCAGGCATCACGATCACCGGCGCGTTCGCCGGCGCCGAGCACCCGTGGCACGTGCACGTGGGTCGCTGCGGCTCCAACGGGGAGATCGTGGGCGACGTGAGCGCGTACCGCACACTCAAGGTCGGGGGGAGCGGACGGGCGGAGAGCACGGCGCTCGTGGCGCTGCCGTTCCCCCGGAGTGGGGAGTACTACATCAACGTGCACGCCTCGCCGGCCAATCTCGCCACGGTCATCGCCTGCGGGAATCTGGCGCCCCCCGCGCGCTGAGCCTGCCGAGGCAGATGCGAAGAACGGCCCGTCTTTCGACGGGCCGTTCTTCTTGAGACGTGGTAGATCGCCCCCTGAGTTTACGAAGACGGACCTGAGTGTCCGCTTCACCCTTCTTCGACCTACCACTTTTCCGGAGTACACCCCCCGCAAGGCAAGAGGGGTGCCACACGGGCGGATTTCCGAAAGTGATTCGTCAGAACGAGTTGCGCCATTCGCAGGCGGGTGCTCGAGTGGCGCTGATCGACCAATTATCGCACAGTTTCGCCGCTGGCGCTGTAACTCCTTCACCTCGCGCGTCTTACCTTGCCGTCAAGGAACTGGTCGCCAGCGCGCTCCTGTCGGCGGTGAGGTAGGGTCCCGGATCGGGCTGGGCGCCGCTTCGCCACCGGGTGACGAGCGCGATGCCGATGATCACCAGCAGCACGCTCGTGAGCTGGGCGATCGTGAAGGGGCCAAGGAACCGATCGTCCTTGGCGCGGAAGATCTCGATGACGAAGCGCTCGACGCCGGCCCAGACCAGGTACACACCGAAGAGCCACCCCGCCGGGTGGGCCGCGCGGCGCCACTTCCAGAGGAAGAAGAAGGCCGCGAGCATGATGGCGGTCTCGTACAGCTGGGTGGGGTGGACCGCGAGCACCGTCATCGGGTCGACGCTCGCCGGTACGCTGATCCCGAATTCGCGGAGATTGGCCGCCGTCGAGGGCGGGTACCCCTGGGGGAACTTGATGCCCCAGGGCAGCTCGGTGGGCCGGCCGTAGTCGTCGTTGACGAGGAAGCAGCCGATGCGACCCAGCGCATAGGCCGCGGCCAGCGCCGGTGCCCCGAGGTGCATCGTCCAGCGGATCGGCACCCGGAGCCGCCAGCCGTTGGCGATGACCGCCAGTGCGCCACCGATGAAGCCGCCGTACCAGACCATTCCCCCACGCGAGAAGAGGGCGCCGGGATCCTGCGTCAGGGCCACGTACCAGAGCTTCGCGCCGATCACCCCGCCCACCACCGCCGCCACGACCATGTCGGCCGAGTATTCCTCCCGGAAGCCGAGGCGCCGGAGCTCGCGGCCGAGGAGCCAGCCGCCCACGAGGAAGCCCACCATCATCATGATCCCGTAGCCCGTCACTTCGACGGGCCCGAGGTGGATGATGAAGGGATAGACCGTGATCGCGGAGTCGTTCATGCTGTCGGTCCGGTGGGGGCGAGGAGCCCCGGAAGAGGGAGGTCGTCGCGCGGCTCGAGGTCCCAGCCGCTCCGCTCGCCGCGCGCGAGCCGCCAGGCGCCCGCCGCCGCGATCATTGCGGCATTGTCGGTATTGAGCCGGGGGGAAGCTACGCTCACCCGCGCCGTGCCCGCCAGCCGGTCCCGGAGCGCGCGGGCGAGGGTGCGATTGCAGGCGACCCCTCCGCCGATCACGACCGTGGACCGGCCGAGCGCCTCCGCCGCATGCGCCGTCTTGGCTACCAGCACGTCGATCGCGGCATCCTGGAAGCCGCGCGCGAGGTCGGCGCGGTCCCGGTCGAGGTCGTCCGAGGCGCGCACGGCGCGGAGCACCGCGGTCTTGAGCCCGCTGAACGAGAACGCGTAGCGGTTCGGGCCGTCGCCGGCCAGGTCCTGCAGCATCGGGCGGGGAAAGCGGAAGCGGCCCGGTGTCCCGGTGGCGGCGAGCCGTTCGATCGCCGGCCCGCCCGGATAGCCGAGGCCGAGGAGCGTGGCCACCTTGTCGAACGCTTCGCCGGCGGCGTCGTCGAGCGTGCGGCCGAGGAGCCGGTACTCGCCCCACGCGGGAACGTCGAGCAGCATCGTGTGACCGCCGCTCACGAGGAGCGCGACGAACGGCGGTTCGAGCTCGCTATCCTCGAGCGTGGGGGCGAAGAGGTGTCCCTCGAGGTGGTTGACGCCGATGAGCGGGATGCCGAGGCTGAACGCCGTCGTCTTGCCGTACATGAGCCCGACGAGCAGCGCCCCGACGAGGCCGGGGCCCGCGGTGACCGCGATGCCGTCGAGCTCGGCGAACGAGGTGTGCGCCTCGTGGAGCGCGCGTTCGACGACCGAGCCGATCGCCTGCACGTGGGCGCGGCTCGCGAGCTCGGGCACCACGCCGCCGAAGACCTGATGGATGTCCTGCGACAGGATGATCAGGCCGCCGACCTCCGCCCGACCGGCGTCGGCGAGGATCACGGCCGCGGACGTTTCGTCACACGACGTCTCGATTCCGAGAATCCGTTTCAGCTTCCGGTCCTGTCGCTGGGGAGGTCGGCCGCCGCGGTCTCGTCGCCGAGGAGGCGCTCGATCTGTGCGATGTTCGCGTCCGAGGCCCAGTCGTGATCGCCGATGAGGCGCTTCACGATCACGCCCTTCCGGTCGAGGAGAAAGCTCTCCGGGACCCCCGTGGTCTGGTAGACCTGCTGGATCCGGCCGCTCCGGTCGTGCAGGATGTCGAACGTGAGGCCGAGCTCCCGCTGAAAGCCGCGGACCTCGTCCACCGACCCTTCGTCGATGCTCACGGCCGCGATGGCGAAGCCGCGGTCCCTGAGCCGCGCATACGCCCGCTGCATCGATGGCATCTCGGCGCGACATGGCCCGCACCACGTCGCCCAGATGTTCACCAGCGTGACGCGGCCGCGATAATCGGAGAGCGACACCGAGTCACCGGTGTTGATGTTGAACGCGCGGAAATCCGGGGCGCGCGATCCCGGCTGCACCGGTCCCCCCTCCGGTCCGAACTGGAGGAGCGCCCAGATCCCGAGCCCGAGGCCCGCGAGCACCAGTCCCACCACCATCCACTGTCGCCGCATGCATCTCTCCCTCGAGTGACCTTCGCTTCCAGCGCCGTCCGTCCGATGCGACGACGCTGAAACTCACGCTCGCTCGGCGCACGCCTCCCGCAGCCGCCGCACCGCCCCCGCGATGTCCCGGTCGCCGAAGATCGCCGTCCCCGCCACGAAGGTATCCGCGCCGGCACGGTATGCCGCGCCGATCGTGTCGGCCGTGATCCCGCCGTCCACCTCCAGCGCCGCGTGGGACCCGGTGCGCTCGAGGAGCGCGCGGACCCGCGCGATCTTGGCGGTGGCCTGGGGAATGTAGGACTGGCCGCCGTACCCCGGATTCACCGACATCACGAGCACCAGATCGACGTCGTCCACCACCTCCTCGATGAGCGCGAGGGGCGTACCCGGATTGAGCGCGAGGCCGGCGAGCATTCCGCGCTCGCGCACCCGTGCCAGCTGCCGCTGGACGTGCACGGTCGCCTCCGGATGGAAGGTGAAGACGCCGGCGCCGGCATCGGCATACTCGTCGATGTAGTGCTCCGGGTGCTCGACCATCAGGTGCACGTCCACCGCGCGGTCCGTGAGCTTCCGGAGGGCGCGGATCATCGGCGCACCGAAGGTGAGATTCGGGACGAAATGTCCGTCCATCACGTCCACGTGCATCCAGTCCGCGCCCCCGTCGAGCGCCGCCTCGACCTGGGCCTTCAGGGCGCCGAGGTCGGCGCTCAGGACACTGGGCGCAATGCGCACCGTCATCGGCTCGCTCCGTTCACGATCAGGTCCACCTCCGTCCCCGCCTGCCGCGCGGCCCCGGCGGACGGCCGCGTGCCGAGCACGATCCCGAGCTCCCGCTGGCGGTCGATCGCCGTGTCGATCGCGCCGAGCCGGAACCCCGCGGCCTCGAGGATCACGCCGGCCTGCCGGGCGTCGAGGCCGTTGAGGTCCGGGACCGGATACTCGGGGCGACCGGCGCTCGCCGTCAGCGTGACCGTTCCACCGGCCGGAAGCGCCAGCCCCGGCGGCGGGTCCTGCCAGAGGATCCGCCCGGCGGGAACGACGTCATCCTCCTCGGCGCTCGCCAGCACCGCCCGATAGCCGAGTGCCGCGAGCGCGCGCCGAGCCGAGTCCGCTTCGAGGTCGAGCACGCGCGGCACCACGGCCCGCCGGGGGATCAGCGGGACGGGGGAAAGCCAGACGGCGGCGAGCGCAAATCCCGCGAAG
Organism: Gemmatimonadales bacterium; assembly: GCA_035765075.1. Taxonomy (GTDB): domain Bacteria; phylum Gemmatimonadota; class Gemmatimonadetes; order Gemmatimonadales; family GWC2-71-9; genus CAMLLJ01. The sequence continues at coordinate 1,642 of DASTYH010000090.1, read as the reverse complement.
GCGAGCGCCGCCACCAGCGCCGCCTCCCGGGCGAGCCGCCTGCGTCCCCGGCTCGGCGTTCGGGGCGGGGCCACGTGTCGGCGGAAGCGCATCGGTCCCTCAGCCTCCACGCCGGAGCCGCGCGGCATACGCGCCATCCATGCGGTGCCGCTGCGGGAGGATCGTAAGGTCCCCCTGGGCGGAAAGGAGCGACCCGGGAAAGGGATCGGGCGGCTCGCGCCGGAACTCCTCGTGACGCGCGAGGAATGCCTCGACCTGCTCCTCGTTCTCCTCCGGCTCGAGGGAGCACGTGGCGTAAACTAACAGCCCACCCGGCGCCACCACTTCGGCCGCGGCATCGAGAAGCGCCCGCTGCTGGGCTGCGAGCCCGCCCAGCGCCTCGGGGGTGACGCGCCAGCGGGCATCGGGGTTCCGCGCAAAGGTGCCGGTTCCGAGGCACGGCGCATCCAGCAGCACGGCCGCAGCGTCGCGGACGGGAGGATGGAGCGCATCGGCCACGACCGCCCGCTCGCGGCCGCTTCCCGCCCGCCGCAGGTTCTCCGCCAGCCGTGCCGACCGGCGCGGGCTCAGGTCCACCGCCACCACGCCGCGGATGCCCCGGCCGATCGATACCGTCTTGCCCCCGGGCGCCGCACAGAGATCGACGAGGACCGCCTCCGCCGGAATGTCGGCGAACCAGCTGACGAGCGCCTGAGCCGCATCCTGGACGAGGAAGTCCCCCTCGATGAAGCCGGGAAGCTCGTCGGGTCGGGAGCGCTCCGGAATGAGGCCGGCGCCGAACGGCGCGGCGTGGAAGGGGATCCCCGCGGCCCGCCACCGCTCCTCGAGCGACTCGTAGTGGGCCCGGGCCGGCTGCAGGATGAGCGGCGGCCGCGCATTGTTCCATTCGAGGAGGGCGCGCGCGCCGTCGACGCCGAAGCGCGCCACCCAGCGCCGGACGAGCCAGACCGGGTGCGAATGCTGGGCGGCGAGCTGCTCCACCGGCTCGTCGCCCTCACCGGTGCTGAAGAGCGACGGCTCCAGCGCGGCGACCTTGCGCAGCACCGCGTTGGCGAAGCCGCCCGCCTTCTGGTTGGCGACTTCGCGCGCGAGCGCCACGCTGGTGTTCACCGCGGCGTGCGCGGGGATGCGATCGAGGGAGGTGAGCTGGTAGGCGCCGAGGCGCAGCACGTCGCGAAGGCCGGGCGCGAGCTTGTCCCAGCCGCGGGGGACGAACGGGGCTACCAGCCCGTCGAGCACCGTCTGTCGGCGGAGGACGCCGGCGGCGAGCTCATGGGCCAGGCGGCGGTCGGCATCGCCGAGCCGGCGCACCGACTGATCGAGGGCGGCGTCGAAGGGCCGCCCCTCGCGCACCTGCTCGAGGATCCGGAGTGCGGCCCGGCGGGCCGCGGTGCCGTCGTCCCTGGCGCGCTTCATGTCATGCGAGCAGCCCTGTCGTCGGGCTGGAGGGCATGGCGACTTCCCGCCGGGGCATGCGTCCCGCGAGGAACGCTGCCCGGCCTGCGTCCACCGCAAGGCGCATCGCCTCCGCCATCCGCACCGGCTCCTGTGCCTCCGCCAGTGCGGTGTTCATGAGGATGCCGTCCACTCCCTGCTCCATGACGAGGCAGGCATCCGACGCGGTGCCGACTCCGGCATCCAC
>DASTYH010000089.1:0-4169 GCA_035765075.1 Gemmatimonadales bacterium | reverse complement strand
GTGCGGAGCCGGAGGGCCGCCGGCGAGTACGGATTCTACGACCTCACCGCGCAGACCCGGAGCGTCGAGGAGATCCGGGCATTCGCCGAAGGGGTCGGTCAGGCGTACGATCACGTGCTGGTACTGGGCATCGGCGGTTCGGCGCTGGGCACGCGCGCCATCCGGAACGCGCTCCGGCCCGCCAACTGGAACGAGCTCGACGACGAGGGTCGGGAGTTCTATCCGCGCCTCACCGTCCTCGAGAACGTCGACCCCAGCTCGATGCTCGCTGCGCTCCGGCGCATCGACCCGCGCCGGGTGCTCGTCAACGTGGTCAGCAAGTCCGGCGGCACCGCCGAGACGATGGCGCAGTACCTGATCGTGCGCGGGTGGCTCGAGGAGACGCTCGGCGCGGCGGCCACCCGGCATCTCGTGCTCACCACCGACCCCGGCCGCGGCGCGCTGCGCGAGATCGCCACGCGTGACGGGATTGCGGCGCTGGACGTTCCCCCGGCGGTGGGAGGGCGCTTCAGCGTCCTTTCCCCGGTGGGCCTCCTTCCCGCCGCCCTCGTGGGCGTGGATATCGTCGCGCTGCTCGACGGCGCGCGAAAGGCGGTGGAGCGGGCCGAATCGGACGATCTCCTGCAGAACCCTGCCGCACTCTACGCGGCGCTCCTCTGGGCGGCGGATACCTGGCACGGCGCGCGGATCCACGTCGTCATGCCGTATTCCGACCGGCTCCGCGACTTCTCGGAGTGGTATCGCCAGCTCTGGGCGGAGAGCCTGGGGAAGCGACTCGACCGCCGCGGCGAGCTGATCAACGCGGGTCCGACGCCCGTCGCGGCCGTGGGCGCCACCGACCAGCACAGCCAGGTACAGCTCTTCATGGAAGGGCCCTACGACAAGGCGATCACCTTCATCGATGCGGGGGAGCCGGCGGAAGACGTCACGATCCCGGAGCGAGCCGACCTCCCGGATGATCTCGCGTACCTCCCCGGGCACACGCTGGGCGAGCTGCTCTCGGCGGAGCGGGAGGCCACCTCGGCGGCGCTCGCGCGCATGGGGCGGATGAACATGACGCTCCGGATCCCCGCGCTCACCCCCGGGAGCTTCGGTGAGCTCCTCATGTTCTACCAGATTGCCACGGGGTACGCGGGCGTGTGGTACAATGTGGATCCCTTCGATCAGCCCGGGGTGGAGCTCGGGAAGCGCCTGACCTTCGCCGCGCTCGGGCGCCCGGGCTTCTCGGGAGAGCGGCTCGCCGCCGCCCCTGCGGGAGACGTGATCTAGGGCTTTGACGGTCCTCGGCGCGCCGTCTAGGTTACGGTCGGGTGGGCGGGACGCATTCTCTGTGGAAAGGGATGGCATGGCGGACCTGATTCAGCAGGCCGCGGCGCTCTACGGCGGCGCGGTGACGGTGATTCCCGGTGGGGTGGTCGTCTCCGACGCGTCCAGGCTCCGGAGCCCGGCGACCGATCAGGTCGTCCGGCAGGCGGTCTTCGGCGCCGAGGCCGAGCGGGAGGCGGCGCGCTGGCTGCTGTGGGAGATCGGCCAGGTGCAGGGAGTGCGCCCGGCGTCGATCAACGAGCTCTACCTCGCCCGCGGCCGTGGCGAATGCAGCGGCTTCACGGTGCCTGCCATCAACGTCCGGATGCTGGCCTACGACACCGCGCGCGCCGTCTTCCGGGCCGCCCGCGCCGGCCGCGCCGGGGCGATCATCCTCGAGATCGCCCGCTCCGAGATCGCCTACACCGATCAGCGTCCCGCCGAGTACGTCGCGGTGATCATCGGCGCCGCCCTCCGCGAAGGCTACGCGCAGCCCGTCTTCATCCAGGGCGATCACTGCCAGGTCAATCACAAGAAGTACCAGGCCGATCCCGAGGGCGAAGTCGGCGAGGTGAAGAAGCTCATCGCCGAGGAGATCGCGGCCGGCTTCTACAACATCGACGTCGACACCTCGACGCTGGTGGACCTCTCGCAGGCAACCCTCGCGGAGCAGCAGCGCGCCAATTACGAGCGGGCGGCGGAGATCACGGGCTTCATCCGGGAGCGGGAGCCGGAGGGCGTGACGGTCTCGGTCGGGGCGGAGATCGGCGAGGTGGGCATGAAGAACAGCACCGTCGAGGAGCTGCACGCCTTCATGCAGGGCTACAACGCGGCCATCGCCGAGCGGGGCATTCGGGACGGGATCAGCAAGATCTCGGTCCAGACCGGCACCTCCCACGGGGGGGTGGTGCTGCCGGACGGTTCCATCGCCGATGTGAAGATCGATCTCGAAGCGCTCTCGGCCCTCTCCCGCGCGGCCCGCGAATCGTACGGGCTTGCCGGCGCCGTCCAGCACGGTGCGAGCACCCTCCCCCCGAGCGCATTCGGGAACTTCCCGCGGATCGAGACGTGCGAGATCCACCTCGCCACCAACTTCCAGTCCATGGTCTTCGATCATCCGAAGCTTCCCGCCGAGCTGCGCCACCGGATGTACCTGTGGCTCGACGAGAATGCCCGGAGCGAGCGCAAGGAAGGGGATTCGGACAGCCAGTTCTACTACAAGGCCCGCAAGAAGGCGATCGGTCCGTTCAAGCGGGAGCTCTGGTCGCTGAGCGAGGACATCCGCGGCGCGATCGGCGCGGACCTCGAGCGGACCTTCGCCTTTCTCTTCGAGCAGCTCAACGTGAATGGGACGGCGGACCTCGTCGACCGCTTCGTCCAGGCCCCGATGCAGCACCATGCGGCGCTCGACAGGGTGCTGGTGCGCGCGGCGGATGACGCCGAGGCCGGGGAATAGGAGGAGCCATGCGACGCCGGGAACCGCGGGAAATCGTGTACGTCGAGAGCGGGCAGGACTCGTCCGCCAAGTGGCTCTTCTGGGGCGCCTGCCTCGGCGCCGGCCTGGCGCTGCTGTATGCGCCGCGGAGCGGGGAGGAGACGCGCCGCGTGCTCCAGCGCCGCCTCTGGAAGCTGCGGGCCATGACGGAAGAGAAGATGGACGAGCTGATGGAGCAGTACGGGCCGGGCCGCTTCCGCTCGGGCGACGCGTCGGACACGGATGAGCTGCCGCTGCCCGACGAGCTGGACGACGAGATCGAGGAGCCGCCCGTGACCCCCGCCGCGCGCCCGGCCGCCGAGCCGAGCGCCCGCGAGGAGCTCGAGCGACGCCTCGCCGAAGCGCGCGCCCGCCGCCGCCGCGAGGCCGGGCTCTCGGGCGAGTACGAGGAGCCGATCGCCTGAGTCCCTTTCGTCGCGCCGGCTGGTATCTCTCGCCGCTCGGGTTTCTCCGACGCGTCCTGCAGGCGGCCGACGAAAGCAACGTCCCCTTCCTGTCGAGCGGCCTCACCTTCGATGCGCTGCTCGCCGCCATTCCCTTCATCCTGCTCGCGCTCCTCGGCCTGACGCAGCTCGTCCAGCACCTGGCCGGCGTCACCACGCCGGACTTCAGTCTCATCTTCCATTCGTTCCTCCCCCCGCATGCGCTGGGGGAGGGAGATCCCTTCGCCACGGTCGAGTCGCTGCTCACCGGCATCGCCAGCAATGCGGGCGCCATCTCGCTCTATGCGGTGCCGACCTTCATCTGGTTCAGCACGCGCCTCTTCGCGGGCGTCCGCACCTCGCTCAATCACGTCTTCGACGTGTCGCTCCGCCCCCGGCGGCGGCGCAACTTCCTCGCGATCTGGGCCATCGGGAAGGCGCGCGACGCGAGCATGGTGCTCGCCACCCTGACGCTCTTCCTCGTGAACTCCGCCCTCACCGCGGCGCTCACCCTCCTTCCGAGCGCGCGCGACCGCTCCCCCGAGATCCAGTTCGTGGTGAGCACGTTCGGACGGATCCTCGGCGAGGCGCTGACGCTGGCGTTCTCGATCGCCATCTTCTTCGTCGTCTACAAGTATGCCTCCGCGCGCCGGCTTCCCTGGCGGACGGCGCTGCTGGCCTCGGGGTTCGCGGCAGTGGCCTTCGAGATCGCCAAGCGCCTCTATGGGCTCTACCTGCAGAATTTCGCCGCGCTGCGCTACTCCTCGGGCGACGCCACGATCGGCGCGCTTCTCCTCTTCGTGCTCTGGGTCTACTACACCGCCTTCGTCTTCCTCCTGGGCGGGGTGGTGGCGGAGACCTGGGAGCTCCGGGGCATGCAGCGGCGACAGCGGGCAATTTTGCGCTAGCGCGCGTCGGACGGTCGGACGGACGGACGGACGGACGGA
>DASTYH010000088.1:0-5630 GCA_035765075.1 Gemmatimonadales bacterium | reverse complement strand
CTTCACCTGCGACACGAAGGCCCCCGGATCGGGACTCCCCGATGCGGCAACGACGCGTCGGCCCGCGAGCGCCGACGCGCCGTACTCGGTCCCGGACACGAGTCCTTCGAGGTGCCGCATCCCGAGGTGCGCGACGGCGACGATGCCCTGGGTGTGCGACTCGATCTCCCGCACGAGGGATTGCGCGGCATCGGGTCCCGCCCGCCGGCGTGTCACGACGACGATATCGGCATCGGTGAGCGATCCCCAGCCTTCCCGCCACGGGCCCGCGGGAAGCGGCCAGCGCACGGCGCGCGACGTTTCCGCCCCGATCACCGCCACGGTCATCGCGGGGCGCAGCCGCCCGTGGAGCAGCCCCTCGATGAGCAGGACCCTGGCGCCTTGCTGCGCCGCCTTCTCCGCCCCCCTGACGCCGTCGTCGCCGGCTTCCACGATGGCGCTGCCGATGGCGTGCGCCACCTCGCGGAGTCGGTAGGGCGACGGCCGGCGGAGCAGGACGCCGGGCCGATACCCCTGCGCCTCGAAATGGCGCGCGATCCAGGCCAGCACGGCAGTCTTCCCCGAGTCCCCCGCCGTGAGGTTGCCGACGGCAACCGCCGGGAGCGGGAGATCGCCCGCCCTGCCCCAGCCGCGTGAAAAGGCGGCGTCACGCGCAAGGGTGACGCCGCGCCACATCCCGGCAGCCGGGAGGAGGGCAAGCCGGGCCAGCCGGGCATCGAGCCGGCGGCTGGTCCAGAGCCACCTGAGCAGGCGGTGCGTACCACCTCGGCGAGCCATCCGGCGTCCTCGTTTCGGGGCGCGAAATGTAATCGCGCCGGCCTACCGATCCACTATCCGGGCCATCATGTCGGCCTCGGCGGCAAGGGTGCCCTCCACGAACGCCTTCCCCTGGAGACGCACGGTACGGCCGCGGTTCTGCAGCACCTCGACTTCCATGCGGAGCTGATCTCCCGGAACCACCGGGCGGCGGAACTTGACGCCGTCCATCGACATGAAGTAGACCACCTTCTCCTCCGGGCGTTCCAGCGCGGAGAGGAGGAGCACGCCTCCCGTCTGCGCCATGGCCTCGACGATCAGGACGCCCGGCATGATCGGATGCCCCGGGAAATGGCCCTGAAAGAAGGGCTCGTTGATCGTGACGTTCTTGATCCCCACGACCCGCTGCGCTCCCTCCGTCTCGATGATGCGATCCACGAGCAGGAAGGGGTAACGGTGCGGGAGGCACTGGAGGATTCGCGCGATGTCCATCATCGGTCCACTCCCGGCGGGTGGTAGCGCGCAGGCCCGTTCCGCGCGAACAGGCGGCCACCGGACAATCCGGTGACCGCCTGCCGCGGGAGCTCGGGTCCCATCTCGGGACTAGGGATTGGGCTTCTTCAGCTCGGCGATCACGCGCTCGCTCAGATCGAGCGACTGATCCGCCGTGACGATGGTGCTCGTCTGGGCGCTCACATCGAAGACCATGGCGTATCCGCCCGCGGCACGGAGCCGCTCGATGACGCCGACGACGCGCGTCTGGATCGGATCGAGCAGCTCGCGCTCGCGCGTGGTGGCACGCTGCTGGAGCTCCTGGCCGCGCTGCTCGAGCTGCTGCTGCTGCGTCTCCAGCTCCCGGCGCCGGGTCGTCCGCGCCGACGGGCTGAGGAGCGTGGCCTGCTGCTCGAACGCCTGGCCCGCGGAGTCGAGCGACGCCTGGAGGCGCTGGAACTCGGACCGATAGCCCGTCATCTCGCGCACGAACGTCGACTCGGCCTGGGCGTATCCCGGGGTCTCCGAGAGGACCCGGCGCATGTTGACGAATGCAACCCGGCCCGCCGACGCCGGCGCCTGTTGCGCCATCAGGGGGACGGCGCTCACGACGAGCGCGACGAACAGGATGGCCACACGGCCGACTGCGGCTGACCTCATGCTGAACTCCCGAGAAAGGTACGTGGGCGCACTCAGAAGAAGTTGCCCACCTTGAAATGGAGCTGCCATCCCGGATTGGGTTTCCCGGCAGCATCAACCCGATCGAAGCCGTACGCGAAGTCCACGCCGATCGGTCCAAGCGGCGACACCAGCGCCACCCCGATTCCCGCACCCCGGTAGAGCCGGGTCGGGTCCCACTGACGGGCCGTACGATAGACGTTCCCCGCATCCATGAAAAGGCTCGCGTACAGGGACTGGCTGATACGGGCGCCGGCCTCGACGGTGAACGTAGCAAAAGACTTGCCGAACGCCTCGGGATTGGCGTTGGTCCCCCCCGCCTCGGGATCGAACCCGTTGGGGGTGATCGCGAACTCCTCGTAGCCCCGGAGCGGCACGCCAAACTGAACTCCGCCAAGGGAATAGAGCTCGGTAAAGAAGTTGCTGGCGTCCCCGAAAATGAAGCCTGACCTGGCGCTGAATCCGAGCACGAACTGGACGCCCCCGCCGAACTGCTGTCCCCCGCCGCCGAGTGTCCCGAGGGGTGCGTACCAGCGGCCCTCGACGTCCACTTTCCGGTAATCGCCGGTGCCCCCCAGGAAGCCGCCGTTCAGCTCGCCGGTGATGCTCGTCTGCGCGCCCCCCGTGGCAAAGGGGAGCCCGACCCGGGTGTCGCGGAGAAGGGTGAGGCCGAGCGTCGAGCGGACGCAGTTGTTGCAGATGAAGCGCTCCTGGATGTCGCTGGATCCCTCGGAATAGCGGATCCGCTGGATCCCGTAGGAGCCGAACACCCGGGTGTAGCGCGAGCCCAGGAAGGGGAAGCCGAGCTGGAGACTGCCGCCGGTCTGCCGGCGGCGGCCGAGATCCCGCACGGTGAACCGCTGACGGGAATCGTAGACGGAGACGGTGCCCGAGATCCGGCTTTCCCGGATGGCCGGATCGGTGTAGGACAACGTGAAGTCGTTGATGTTGGTGCCGAACTGCCATTGCAGCCGGCCACGCTTGCCCCGGCCGAAGAGGTTGGGCTCCTCAAGGCCGAGAAAGCCGCCGACGCCGGTGCCCTGCCCGAGCGACGCGCCGAAGTTGATGTTGCCCGTCCGGCGCTCCTCGACGCGGAAGGTGATGTCCACGTCCACGCCGTTGGCCGCCGGGTCGACGCTCGGCGGGGCCATCGGCTGCTGGAAGAAGCCGATATTCCCCACGTTCTGATACGACCGGACGAGCGCGTCCCGATTGAAGACCTGCCCCGGGAAGAGGACGATCGCCTCGCGGATCACGCGCTCGTGCGTCACGTCGTTGCCGACGATGTTGATCTTGTTGACCGTGGCGACGCGGCCCTCCTGGATGTTCCAGGCCAGGTCGATCACGTGGGAGCCGTCCGGGAGCGTCCGGCGCGTCTCCTGGGGGACGATCTGCGCGTAGATGTAGCCGCTGTTCGCGTAGAGATCCCCGAGCCGCCCGGTGGCCGACTCCCACGCGCCGCGGTTGAAGGGTGCTTCCGCGCTCGCGGTGAAGGGGTAATACGCCATCAGCTCGTCGGTGGAGTAGCGGCGGTTCCCCCGGATCTCGAAGGCGCCGACGCGGTAGACCGGGCCTTCGTCCACGGTGAGCTGCAGCGTCGCCTTCCCGTGCGCGCTGTCGGCGATGAGCGTATCGCCGGTGACCTGGAAATCGATGTGCCCTCGGCTCGCGTACCACCGCGGCAGCCGGTCGCGCATGTCGTCCTCGACCTGCCGCTCGTCGTATTCCCCGCTCCGGAACCACCAGAACGATTCCGGCTTGCTCCCCATCTGGGCCACCACCTCGCCGTCACTGAAGGCCTGGTTGCCTTCCACCGTGACCTGGCTGAGCGCCACCCGTCCGCCCTCGCGGATGTCGAAGAAGACCCGCACCCCGCCCGTCGAGTCCGCCGGCAGCTCGATTGCCGTGACCTCGGCGGTGTAATAGCCGCGATCGCGATAGAGGGAGTCGATGGCCGCCGTCGAGCGGGCGAGCGCCGCACGGTCGATCGGACGTCCCTCGAGCAGCTTGACCCGGTCGCGCACGTCGGCGGTGGACACGCGCTCCGCGCCGCGGATCGACCACCCCGCCAGGAGCGGCCGCTCCTTCACCACGAAGACCAGGGTGTTGCGCCCGCCCGCGATCCGCTGGACGACGGTGACGTCGTCGAACTGCCCCGTCCGGTAGAGCGACGTGACCGCCCGCTGGATGTCCCGATAGTTGACGGTGGCGCCCGGGAGGATGGCGGCGGTGGTGAGGATCTGCTGCGTGGAGACGCGCGCATTCCCCTCGGCGGTGAGGCTGTCCACGCGGGGCGCGCCGGGGTCCTGGGCGGCAAGGGGCGCAGCCGAGAGAACGGCGGCGAGCAGGGCCGGAACGGCGAATCGGAGGCGCATGCGGAGGATGCGAGAGGGCGCGGCGCCGGTCATCCGGAGATGCCGGCGCCGCTCGGCCGTCAGGCCTGCTGGCGGGTGAGCGCCCGGAAGACGAGGCGCTCGCGGTCCTCGGAGACGTCGACCTCGATCTCGTCCCCGCGTCCGAACTCGCCCAGCAGGATCTTCTCGCTGAGCGGGTCCTCGATGTAGCGCTGGATCGAGCGCTTGAGCGGGCGCGCGCCGTAGCTCTGGTCGTACCCCTTCTCCACCAGGAAGTCGAGCGCCGCGGGCGTGAGGCGGACCTCGTCGCCCAGCCGCCGCTGCACTTCCTTGAGGAGGATCGTGACGATCTGGGAAATGTGCTCCTTCGAGAGCGGGTGGAACACGATGACGTCGTCGAGGCGGTTCAGGAACTCCGGGTTGAAGACCTTCGTCATCTCGTCCTTGATGCGCGTCTGCATCCGCTCGAAGTCGTGGGCCACGTCGCCGTCGCCACCGTGGAAGCCCAGCGTCTTTCCGGACATGATGTCGCGGGCGCCCACGTTCGACGTCATGATCACGACCGTGTTCTTGAAATCGATCACGCGGCCGTAGTTGTCCGTGAGGTGACCCTCGTCGAGCACCTGGAGGAGGATGTTGAAGACGTCCGGGTGCGCCTTCTCGATCTCGTCCAGCAGCACCACCGAGTACGGCTTCCGCCGCACCGCCTTGGTCAGCGTGCCGGAATCCTCGTAGCCGACGTAGCCCGGGGGCGCGCCGATGAGCCGGCTCACCGAGAACTTCTCCATGTACTCCGACATGTCCACCCGGATGAGCGCGGACGCGTCGGCGAAGAGGAAGCGGGCGAGCGCGCGGGCGAGCTCCGTCTTGCCGACGCCGGTGGGCCCGCTGAAGATGAACGATCCGATCGGGCGGTTGGGGTCCTTGAGGCCCGCGCGCGAGCGCCGGATGGCGCGCGAGACCGCGCGGATCGCCTCGTCCTGCCCCACCACCGACGCATGCAGCTCGTCCTCCATCCGGAGGAGCCGGGCGGTCTCGGCTTCCTGGAGCCGGGTGACGGGAATGCCGGTCCAGCGGGACACGATGAAGGCGATGGCCTCTTCGTCGATCAGCGGCCGGCGGGTCTGCCGCTCCTTCTCCCACTCCTCGTTCTTCTGCCGGATCTTCCCCTGCAGCTCGCGCTCCTGGTCACGCAACGCGGCGGCGCGCTCGAAGTTCTGGTCGCGGACCGCGTCCTCCTTCTGGACGTTGACCTGCTCCAGCTCGGCCGTGAGGTCCGAGACTTCGGCGGGCGGCACCTGGGAAGCGAGCCGCGCCCGGGCGCCGGCCTCGTCGATCACGTCGATTGCC
>DASTYH010000087.1:0-5795 GCA_035765075.1 Gemmatimonadales bacterium | reverse complement strand
GCCGACCGCCCGCCCCGAGACGCTCTCCCCCGCCCAGTTCGTCGAGCTTCATCGGCGCTTCGCGAGGCAGTAGCGGCGGCGGCCCTCTCCCTTGATCTCCGTCCCCACCCCCCGCCTGCCGCCTACCGCCCACCGAACCAGCAACCAGCGACCAGCGACCACTCCCCGTTGACGCCCCCGCTCTCCCACGCTAGCATTGTGAAACATTTCACAAAAACGGGATGCGAAAAGTCGCCGAGTCCACCATCCGCCGGTTGTCGCTCTATCTGCGGCTTCTGGAAGAGTTTGAAGCCCAGGGGATCGCCACCGTCAGCTCCGAGGCGCTGGCGGGCCGGGGGGGAACCACGTCCGCCCAGGTGCGGAAGGATCTCTCGTTCTTCGGTTCCTTCGGCAAGCGGGGCCTCGGCTATCCGGTGCCCGAGCTCGTCACGGAGCTGCGCGCCATCCTCGGGCTCGACCGGCGCTATCGCGTTGCCCTCATCGGCGCGGGGAAGATCGGCAGCGCGCTCGTGCAGTATCGCGGCTTCCGCCAGCGCGGCTTCGACATCGTGGCCATCTTCGACGTGGATCCGGCCAAGATCGGGCGCCAGTGGAACGGGCTCGTGGTCCAGGACGTTGCCCGGCTCGAAGCGGCGCTCACCGACGCGCGGATCGACATGGCCGTCCTCGTCACGCCGGCCGAGGTGGCACAGGCCCTCGCCGACCGCCTCGTGGTCCTCGGCGTGAAGGCCATCCTCAACTTCGCGCCGATCCAGCTGAGCGTCCCGGATGATGTCGTCGTCAAGACGGTGAACCTGGCGCTGGAGCTGGAGACGCTGAGCTACGAGCTGACGAACAGACAGTAGACGGTAGACGGTAAACGGTAGACGGGGGCGGCCGGCGTGCGCCGCACGACGCGCGGCCTGCATACCGCAAACCGTATACTGTATACTTTCCTGCATGCCCCTTCACGTCACCTCTGAAATCGGACCGCTCGAAACGGTCCTCGTGCACACCCCGGGTCTCGAGCTGGAAGCGGTGACGCCGGGGACGCGCGAGGCGTACCTCTACGACGACATCATCGAGGTCGAGACGGCGCAGCGCGAGCATCGGCAGTTCGTCGCGGTGCTGGAGCGGTTCGCGCGCGTCTTCCAGGTGCGTGATCTCCTCGCCGAGGTGCTGGAGCGGAAGGAGGCGCGGGATTTCTTCGTCAGCCGCACGATGGACGTCGTCCCCTCCGAGCCGCTCGCCCAGCGCCTGGGCGCGCTCCCCCCCGCCGAGATCGTCTCCATGCTGATCGAGGGAACGGAGGAGGAGAGCGGCCCCATTTCCCGGGTGCTCAACGAGCCCGGGTATGCGCTTCCCGCGCTTCCCAACCTCTTCTTTCCGCGCGACATCGGGATGGTGATCGGCGAGTACGCCGTCGTCGGCTCGATGCGCTACGGGGTGCGCTGGACCGAGGAGCTCCTGATCAAGACCCTCTTCAGCTATCACCCCGAGCTCGCCAATGCGGGCATCATCTACGACGGCTCCGAGGAACGGCGCAGCAACTACACGCTCGAGGGAGGGGACGTCCACCTCCTCCGGAGCGATCTCCTCGTGGTCGGCTTCAGCGAGCGCACCTCGACCGCCGCGCTCGACCAGTTCTCCGAGGTCCTCTTTTCCCGCGGCGGAGTGACCGACGTCATCGTGGTCGTGATGCCGAAGGCCCCGACCGCCATCCACCTCGACATGATCTTCACCCAGATCGACCGCGAGCTCTGCGTGGTCTATCCCCCCTACTTCGTGGGGCCGGAGCGCCTCCCGATCCTGCACCGGCGGAAGGGGGAGAACGGCGTGCGGGAGATGCCGAATCTCTTCGCCGCACTCGCCACCGCGGGCATGCCGCTCGAGCCGCTCTTTGCCGGCGGCACGCACCGCACCACCCAGGAGCGCGAGCAGTGGAGCTCGGCGTGCAACTTCGTGGCGGTCCGGCCGGGACAGGTGATCACCTACGATCGCAACGAGGCCACCCTCGGCGAGCTCGAAGGGATGGGCTTCTCCATCATTCCGTCCGGGGAGTTTCTCAACGGGCACGTCGCCGTGAAGCCGGGCGAGCGGGTGGCGATCACGGTGGAGGGAAGCGAGATCGTGCGCGGTGGCGGCGGGCCGCGCTGCATGACGCTGCCGCTCCGCCGGGGGGAGCCGTGAGGGCGGCATGGTGAGCGGTCTCGAAGCCCACCCGGCCGGCACGCTCCTCGATCGGGTGCTGGCCGAGCTCGCCCCCGGGCCGCAGAGCGCGCTCGCCCTCTGCGGATCGGTGCTCGGCATGCCCGGCGCGCCCAGGGCGGTGGCCGAGCGACTTCTTGTGGCGCTTCTCGGCGCGGATCCGCGGGTGCGCCAGCTGGCGGATGGCCGCTGGGGGCTCGTCCCCGAGGTGCAGGGCTCGCCCCTCCTCGACGAGTGCGCCTTTGCGGTGGTGGACGTGGAGACCACCGGGATGCGCGCGCACGGGAACGACCGGATCACGGAGATCGCAGTGGTGCTGGTGCATGGCACCCGCCGCGAGGTGGTCTTCGAATCGCTGGTCAATCCCGGGCGGCCCATTCCCCCCGCCATCACCCAGATCACCCGCATCAGCAACGACATGGTCCGGCATGCGCCGGCCTTCGCCGACATTGCGGACCAGGTGGTCTCCGCCCTCGGCGGGCGCGTCTTCGTGGCGCACAACGCCCGTTTCGACTGGAGCTTCGTGACCGCGGAGCTCCATCGTGCGCGGCACCTCGATCTGGACGGCGTCCGCCTCTGCACGGTCCGGCTCGCGCGCCGGCTGGTCCGGGGGGTGCGCTCCTGCGGCCTCGACAATCTCTCCCAGCACTTCGCCTTCGAGAATCCGGCGCGGCACCGCGCGGCGGGCGACGCATACGTCACGGCCACGCTCCTCGACCGGCTGCTCTGCCTCGCGCGCGAGGAGGGAGCGCGGACGCTCCAGGATCTCGAGGCGATCGGCACCCGCCGCGCGCCGCCCCGCCCGCGGAAGCGCCGCCCGCCGGCCATGCCGAGTGACCCGCGCGAGGATTCGTTCGCGGAGGGGCCGGCGTGACCCTGGCGCACGCCTTCCGGATCGGTTCGCTCCGCTGTCACACGCTCGAGGGTGGTCTCCAGCGGCTCGACGGCGGCGCCATGTTCGGCGTCGTCCCCCGTCCGCTCTGGGAGAGGGAAATTCCTCCCGATGAACGGAACCGGATCCCCCTCGCCATGCGCTGCCTTCTCGTGGAGCATCCCGACGGGCGGGTCCTGATCGACACCGCCCTGGGTCCCAAGGAGGATGCGAAGTTCCGGGGCATCTACGGCATCGAGAACGAATCGAAGCGGTGGGGCGCCGAGGGAACGCCCACCGATCCGATGCGCACCCAGCTCGACGACGCGCTGGCGGAGGCGGGATTCACTGCGGCGGACGTGAAGTGGGTGATCAACACGCATCTGCACTTCGATCACGCCGGAGGGAACACCTGGCGGGAGCCGGTGCGGGCAGGCGAGGAGGAGGGGACGCTCCGGCTCACCTTCCCCAACGCCACCTACGTGGTCCAGCGCGGCGAGCTGGAGTTTGCCCGCAACACGAATGAACGCACGCGGGCGAGCTATCTCCCGCCCAACTTCGAGCCGGTGGCGGCTGCCGGGAAATTCAAGCTGCTGAACGGCGACGCCGAGATCCTCCCCGGGATCCGCGCCCGGCTCACCCCGGGGCACGTCCCGAACCATCAGGCGGTGCTGGTCGAGGACGGCGGCGAAACGACCGCGTTCGTGGCCGACCTCATTCCCACCTCGGCGCACCTCCGGCTCCCCTGGATCATGGGCTACGACCTGGAGCCCCTCCGCACGCTCGAGAGCAAGCGGGCGCTCCTCCGGGACGCGGCAAACGGGGGGTGGCGGATCGTCTTCGAGCATGATCCGCGGGTGGCGTGGGGGACGGTGGTGCGGACCGGGACCGCGGTGGGGCTGGAGGCGGTGGAGACAGTTGACTCCCATTGACTTGCGCCCGGTCGGCGACTAGCTTCACCCCTCGTCAAGCGGTCCGCCTCAGGCGGCCCACCCCCAGCCCGCAGCAGTGATCGCGGCGCGACCGGGTCCGGATCGAGCTTCGAGCGCCGAGCGCTCGAGCCGCGCATCGGGCACCCGTCATCGCACGGGTGCCTTTCTTGTTTCAGAGCTGGAGGCGTAGCCACTGTCCACAAACGATCGCGAGCGGCGCACGCGGGTCAATCGGCAGATTCGAATCAGCCCCGTCCGGGTCATCGGGCCTGGCGGAGAGCAGCTCGGAGTCCTTCCCGTCGAGGAGGCACTCGCTGCCGCGCAGGAGCAGGGACTCGACCTGGTGGAAGTCGCGCCGACGGCCCGGCCTCCCGTCGTCAAGATCATGGACTACGGGAAGTACAAGTTCGAGGAAGCGAAGGCGGCGCGTGCGGCCAAGAAGAAGCAGCACGTGATCCTGCTCAAGGAAGTGAAGTACCGGCCGGGAATCGACGATCACGACTTCGACTTCAAGACCCGCCACGCCCGGGAGTTCCTCGGGGACGGGAACAAGGTCAAGGTCACCATGATGTATCGCGGCCGGCAGCTCGCCCATGTGGAGCTCGGCAAGGCGGTGCTCGACCGGGTCGCCGCGGCGCTCGCGGACATCGGGAAGGTCGAGATGGAAGCCAAGCTCGAAGGCCGCAACATGACGATGGTGCTGGCGCCGAAGTAGTCGGACGGTCGGACAGTCGGCAGGGGTGAGGAGCGGGTCAGGAGGCGAGGGGCGGATCGACGGGGACGGCGCTGTTGACCGACCGTCCGACTGTCCGACCGTCCGACTCTCTCCGCTGAATCCAATGAGGGAGTGAAGCATGCCGAAGATGAAGACGAAGCGCGCTGCGGCGAAGCGCTTCAAGAAGACCGGTTCGGGGGAGCTCAAGCGCTTCCACGCGAACCACAGCCACATCCTGACGAAGAAGTCGCGCAAGCGGAAGAACCGGCTCAAGAAGGGCGACGTCGTGTCGTCGGCCGACTTCCCGCGCGTCAACCGCCTCCTGCAGGCGTAAGGAGCCACCACCATGCCTCGCGTCAAGAGCGGTGTCGCGCACCACGCCCGCAAGAAGAAGATCATGGAGGCCGCCAAGGGAGCCCGCGGCGGACGCTCCAAGCTGTACAAGGCGGCCAAGGAGACGGTGGAGCGCGGGATGCGCTACGCCTACCGCGATCGCCGCAAGAAGAAGAGCGAGTTCCGCGCCCTCTGGATCACCCGCATCAACGCCGCGGCGCGGATCCACGGCCTGAGCTACAGCCGTCTCATGGCGGGGCTCAAGACCGCCGGGGTGGACATCAACCGCAAGGTCCTCGCCGACCTGGCGGTGCACGATGCGGAGGCCTTCGGCAAGATCGCGGAGCTCGCCAAGGGTCAGTCGGCGTCGTAACCCGACGACGGGCTCTCCCCGACGTCTGCCGTCCTGCCGTGGGGCCGCTCGTATCGGACGGGCGGCCCCATGTCGCTTTCCGGAGGCCATGCGAGCGGCACCGGGCAGAACGGGCTTACGTTTACCTCACGCGATCACCCCCGGCAATCCGACATGAAGACCGAGACCGGCTACCCCCAGCTCGACGACCTCGCCCCGCGCCTCGCGCGCATCCCGTCCCTCGATACCGAGGCGCTGGAGGCGGAGCACACCGCCATCCTCGGACGGAAGGCGGGCGTCCTCACGAATGCATCGAAGCAGATCCCCACGCTCCCCCCGGAGGAGCGGCGCGGGTTCGGCGCGGCGGTGAATCGCCTGAAGGTCGCCTTCGAGGAGGCGTTCAGC
>DASTYH010000086.1:0-6141 GCA_035765075.1 Gemmatimonadales bacterium | reverse complement strand
CTCGCCTTCGTCGGGGCCATCGCGCTGCAGGCCACGGTCGGCGGCGCCGGCTTCGTGCCCGTGAGCGACCGGAGCGAGGTCTTCTTCATCGTCGAGACGCCGCCGGGCTCCAGCCTCGAATACACCCGGATCAAGACGGAGGAGGCCGCGGCGATCGCGCGCCGGCACCCGGAAGTGGCGTACACCTATACCGCCATCGGCACGCCGCTGCCGCTCCTGGTGCCGAGCGTGGAC
Source organism: Gemmatimonadales bacterium (assembly GCA_035765075.1). Classification (GTDB taxonomy): domain Bacteria; phylum Gemmatimonadota; class Gemmatimonadetes; order Gemmatimonadales; family GWC2-71-9; genus CAMLLJ01. The sequence goes on along the minus strand of DASTYH010000086.1, from coordinate 5,907 downwards.
CAGGCGCAGGTGTACGTCCGGCTGATCCCGAAGGCGGAGCGCTCGATCAGCCAGGAGGAGCTCGGCCAGATCCTCCGGACGGAGACGCTCTCGATCGGCGGCGCCACCGTCTCGGTCTTCACCAGCGGGTTCGGCGGCGCGTTCAAGCAGATCCAGCTGCAGCTGAGCGGCGACGACCCGGTGACGCTCACGCGGATCGCGCAGGACGTGGCGGACCGGGTTCGGCGGATCCCCGGCGCGGTCGACGTCGGCCTCTCGACGCGCGGGGAGAAGCCCGAGCTCAACGTACAGCTCGACCGGGGACTCGCCGGGTCGCTCGGGATCACCGTCGGCCAGGTGGCGCAGTCGCTTCGCCCCGCCTTTGCCGGGATCGACGTCGGCGACTGGGTGGACCCGACCGGCGAGACGCGGGACGTCGAGGTGCGGCTCGCGCCGGAGGCGCGGGAGCGCGCCGGCGATCTCGAGCGGCTGCCGCTCCTCGTGGCGGGCGCCGACGGCCGGCCGAGCGTCGTACCGCTGGGCCAGATCGCGACGATCACGCGCGGCTTCGGCCCGGCGCAGATCACCCACCTCGACCGCGAAGCGGTCGTCATGGTGCAGGCCAACACCACCGGCCGCTCGCTCAACGAGGTCAAGGCGGACATCGACCGGATCATGGCGCAGGAGGTCCAGCTGCCGCCGGGGTACTCGGTGAGCTGGGGCGGCGAGGCGCGGGACCAGCAGGAAGTCTTCACCCGCATCTTCACCGCGCTCGGCGCGGCGGTGATGCTCATGTATCTCATCCTGGTGATGCAGTTCGGATCGTTCATCGATCCGCTCGCGATCCTGGTATCGCTCCCGCTCTCGCTCATCGGGGTGGTGCTGGCGCTGCTCCTCACGGGCGACACGATGAACATCATGAGCATGATCGGGGTGATCCTGCTGATGGGCATCGTGGCCAAGAACGCGATCCTGCTGATCGATTTCGCCAAGTGGGCGCGGGAGAAGGACGGGCTTCCGCTCCGCGAGGCGCTGATCGAGGCGGGCCGGATCCGCCTCCGGCCCATCATCATGACCACCGTGGCGCTCATTGCGGGCATGATCCCGGTGGCGCTCGGCACCGGCGAAGGCGCCGACTTCCGCGCGCCGCTCGGCCGCGCGGTGATCGGCGGCGTGATCACCTCGACCCTGCTCACGCTCCTCGTGATCCCGACGGTGTACGAGATCTTCGACGAGTGGCGCGCGAAGGCCATCGGGCTCTTCCGGCGGGGCGCCCGGAGCGGTGCCCCCGCGCCGCGCGTGGGACACCGGGTAGGGGAGGCGTAGCGTCCGGTCCGTGCGGGGCGGGGCGTAGCGCCCGGCCCCGCACGATCGTGCCCCCGAAATCCGACCTCCACTCGACGCGGAGCCCCACTCCACGACTATCTTCCATCGCATCATCCGCTCCACCCGCCGCACCTTCGATCTCCGGACCCATGACCTTCGCACTTGTCCTGTTCGCACTGGCGGCGCAGCAGGGGGCCGCGCCCCCGCAGGACGGCTACTGGCAGCAGCAGGTCGCCTACGACATCGCCGCACGGCTCGACGAGCCGTCCGGCGTGCTCTCGGGGACCGAGCGGATCGCGTACGTGAACCGATCCCCCGACACGCTGACGACCTTTTCGCTCCACCTCCATCTCAATGCCTTCCGGCCCGGCTCCCGGTGGGCGGATGCCGACTCCGCCGAAGGCCGGCGCCGGTTCAACGACCTCCGCGACCCCGATTTCGGGTTCAATCACGTACGGAACGTCCGCATCATGGGTCGGGCGGCGGAACCGAGCTATCCCTTTGCGCCGGACAGCACGATCGTCCGCTTCGAGCTGCCACGCCCGCTCGCGCCCGGGGATTCGATGGCGGTGGAGATGGAATGGGATGCGCGGCCCTCCACGCTCCCGCGGCGCCAGGGGCGCCGGGGGCGGCGCTTCGACTTCGCGCAGTGGTATCCGAAGGTGGTGGTGTACGACCGTCGCGGCTGGAGCGAGAACCCGCTTCGTCCGGCGGGGGAGTTCTACGGGGAGTTCGCCAGCTATCGGGTAACACTGGACGTTCCCGTGGACCAGGTGGTGGGCGCCACCGGCGTGCCGGTCTGCGGCGATCCGGGGTGGGAGCGGGCCAACCGGATGCAGGGGCGGGAAATCGAATACCAGCGGGACTGGTACGGCGAGCGGACGCCGGCCTTTGTCCTCCGGCGCGAAGGCGATCCCTCCACCTGTGCCTTCGTCGATGCCGACGCCCGCTCCCCGGAGGCGGGGCGCAAGACGATCCTCTGGTACGCCGAGGACGTGCACCATTTCGCCATGTCGCTCAACCCCGACTATCGCTACGAGGGCGGCCGCCAGGGCGACGTGGCGGTGCATGTGCTCTACCAGCCGGGAGACGAGGGGACGTGGGGAGGAGGCATCGCGGTCCGGCGCACGGAGACCGCACTGGCGTGGCTCGACCAGCTCTTCGGGCCCTTCGCCTGGCCCCAGATTACCAACGTCCACCGGATCGAGGGGGGCGGGACCGAGTTCCCGATGATGATCCACGACGGGTCGGCGAGCCAGGGACTCATCGTCCACGAGCTGGGCCACAACTACACGATGGGGATCCTCGCCAACAACGAGTGGCGCGAAGGATGGCTCGACGAGGGATTCACGAGCTTCCAGTCGAGCTGGTTCGCGGAGGCGGCCGGCGACGGCGATCCCTATCCGGGGACCGAGCAGTTCATCCTGGGGCTCGATCTCGACGGGATGTCGGAGCCGGCGAGCCTCGTGAGCCACCAGTATCGCGATTTCACGTCGTACAACATCTCGATCTATACGCGAGGCGAGCTCTTCTTCCACCAGCTTCGCTACATCGTGGGCGACGACACGATGCGGCGGATCCTCCGGACGTACTACGAGCGCTGGAAGCTCCGGCACGTGGACGAGGCGGCCTTCCGCGCCGTGGCGGAGGAAGTCTCGGGCCGGGATCTCTCCCCCTTCTTCGGGCAGTTCCTGCACGGGACTCCGCTCTACGACTACGCACTCGGGCGCGTGGAGCGGGAGCGCATCGCGGATGGCCGCTGGCGCACGAAGGTGGAGGTGATCCGGCGCGAGGAGGGGCGGATTCCCGTCGAGGTGGCCATCATCGGCGGCACCGACACGGCGGTGGTCCGGGCCGATGGCCTCGCCGAGCGGGAATGGGTCGAGGCGGAGACGGCGGATCGCCCGAAGCAGGTGGTGCTCGACCCGCGCCTCCGGACGCACGACTGGGACATGCTGAACAACGGCGGCAGCCGGCTCGCGCCCTACGTCGATACCTACGTCCGTCGGCCGCAGCATCGTGACCGGCTGGCGTTCGGCTTCGGACCGCTCGTCTGGTTCAACGATGCGGGAGGAATCACCGTCGGACTTCGCGAACGGGCGAACTACCTGGGGCGGTTCGATCTCCTCGACGTGCAGGCGCATTACGGCACGGGGTGGGAGAGCGACGCGGCGCTCGAGGAGCGGGAGGTCGGCGGCCGGTTCCGGCTCCGCAATCCCCGCTGGCTGCGGGCGACCAACCTGTCACAGACGTTCGAAGCGTTCCATGAGGAAGGGCGCTACGGCGGGACGGTGGCGCTCGACTGGGCCCGGCGCGACCACCTGACGTTCGGCGCCGTGCGCCGCACCGGCCTCGCGCTCGACCTCGTGGCGGTGGACGACGAGCGGTACGTCGATCCGGGTTATTACGAACGGGTGGGAACGGTCGAGCTCGCACTCACCCACGACGTGACCACACGAACCGGCGGGTGGGGGCTCACGCTCGACGCCACTGCCGCCGGAGGCCTGGCATACGCGGAGGAGGGGCTCGCGGCCGCTACCGGCCGCGCGGACGCGGAGCCGCTGTACACCCGCGTTATCGTCACCGGAACGGCGCGGCGTCCGCTCGGCGAACGATTCTCGGTTGCGGCGCGGGTCTTTGCGGGGGCGGCCGGCGGCGGGCACGACGCGGTGAAGCAGCGCCAGATCTACCTTTCCGGGGCGGATCCCTACCAGCAGCTCCGCAATCCCTTTCTCCGCTCCCGGGGCGCGCTCTTCGTTCGGGAGGATGTCCACTATCATGCTCCCGGGGGCGCCGGGGTGCGCGGGCTCGATCCCCGCCTTTCCACGACGGCCGCGGTGGCAGTCAACCTCGAGCTCGAACGTACGCTCCGGAGCCGCCCCGGCGGTGGACTCTTCAATCGGGTCGCCCTCGCGGCGTTCGGCGACGCGGCGCACGCGATCCTCGATGGCGAAGTCGAGCGGCCGGCCGGCCGGATCGACTTCGTGGCCGACCTCGGCGTCGGTCTCCGGGCCGACCACCGGATCGGCGCGCTCCGGTTCAGCACGCGAGTGGACTTCCCGATCTGGGTGAGCCGCGGCGAGCTGGCGCACGACGTGAAGGACGGAGCCGAGGAGACGGGATTCCGGTGGGCGTTCAGCTTCCAGCCGGCGTTCTAGCGGGCAGGCGGTATGGGGTATACGGTATGCGGTATACGGTAGACAGGGCGATCGAGCCACGGCCGCCGGCCGGGGCCGGCAAGCGGGGATGACACGATGAACAGCGATCCGCATACCCGGCGCTCCCTGTTCCGCTCGGTGCTGCGCACCTGGGCGGGGAACGTGGTCGAGCGGACGGAGGAGCGGGTCGTGGCGCGGAGGTATCAGCGCCCCCCCGGTGCGCTGCCCGAGATCGGCTTCCTCGCCGCCTGCACCCGCTGCGGCCTCTGCGCCGAGGCGTGTCCGCCGCAGGCCATCCGCACGGTCCGCCCGGACGGGGGACTTGCGGCGGGAACGCCGTATCTCGAGGCCTCGCTCCAGCCGTGCACGGTGTGTCCCGACATGCCCTGTGCGGTGGCGTGTCCCACCGACGCGCTCATCGTCCCCGAGGGGGGATGGGCGGGCTACCGGCTGGCGGCGCTCACGTTTCATCCGGAGCGCTGCATCGCGTTCCATGGCACGGCCTGCGGCGTCTGCGCCGCCGCGTGCCCTGTCGGCACCGAAGCGCTCGCGCTCGACGACGCGGGGCGGCCGCTGCTCCGGCAGGAGGGGTGCGTCGGCTGCGGGGTCTGTGTTCGAAGCTGCGTGACGACGCCATCGTCGTTCACGCTTACTTTTGCGGAGGGGTGATGGCGGACGTACCGTACCGGGTGGACAAGCCGTGGGGCCACGAGCTGATCTGGGCGCGCACCGACCGATACGTCGGCAAGGTGCTGCACGTGAAGGCGGGGCACGTGCTCAGTCTCCAGTATCACAATAGAAAGGACGAGACGATGCACGTGCTGTCGGGGGAGCTGATCCTCCGCACGAAGGACGGAGATCGTCTCGTCGCGCGCGCGTTCCGCGCGGGTGAGAGCGCCCACATTCCGCCCCTCCTCGTGCATCAGATCGAGGCGGTGGTGGACAGCGATGTCCTCGAGGCGTCCACCCCCGAGCTGGACGACCTCGTCCGGCTCGAGGATCGCTACGGACGCGGCTGACATGCAGGTCATCATCCCGCTCGCGGGGAAGGGGACCCGTCTCCGCCCGCACACGCACCTGGTGCCCAAGCCGATGCTCAAGGTGGCGGGGCGGCCCGTCATGGACTGGGTCATGGACCGGCTCGATGGACTCGACATCGACGAGCTCATCTTCATCACGGGCCACCTGAAGGAACAGGTGGAGCAGTATGCCCGGAGCCGCTACCCGATTCCCTCGCGATTCATCGAGCAGCGCGTCCAGGACGGCACCGCGGGCGCGGTGAACCTGGCGCGCCCCCACGTGCGCGGGCCGATCCTGATCATCTTCGTGGACACCGTCTTCGAGGCGGACCTCTCGCTCGTCAACCGCACCGATGCCGACGGGATCATCTGGGCCAAGGAAGTGGAGGACTACCAGCGCTTCGGCGTCGTGGTGACCGACGAGC